>NZ_JAAHBQ010000010.1 GCF_020144665.1 Oscillatoria salina IIICB1
ACATTCCCCAAAGAAAACTTTCCCCTTGCAGTTCTTCGTTTTTCCCCTTCAGTGTCGGTTCGCATTGCCAGATCGGTACTGTTAAGAGTGATTTAACTAGAGAATTGGCGATCAGATCCATTTGTTCCTCTTCCAGTTCCTCACCAGCGACATTTTCGCCAAATTCAATTACTTCCGAATTAGAAGACTGTTGAACGACAATATTTAAAGCCGCCGCTACCTCTGGATTCCACAACGGGCGATCGCAACTAGCCACTGATTTGACAACCACAATACCAGAGTTGTCCGATTGAGTACGACAGACTAACACTCGTTCGGCATTGAGAAATTGCCGCACTTCGGCGACTGTAGCTTCTAAAATCTCTTTTAAATCTAACGACTGGCGAATGCGTTCGGAAATTTTCCCTAACAACTTCTCTCTTTCTGCTTGTTGTTTGAGCGCAATCACATCCATTTGACGTTCGATCGCATAGCGCATTGCTCGTGCTAGCAACTCACCATCAAAATTTCCCTTAACCAAATAATCTTGCGCTCCCTGTCGTACTGCTTCGAGTGCAACTGTCTCATCATCAAGAACCGTCAAGACTACAATCGGAATATAGGGTGCCTTAGCTTTTACTTCCGCAATAGTTCCCAGTCCTTTGCTATCCGGTAGAGACAAATCTAATAAAATAACTTCAATCGAACACTGGGTAGCTTCCTGCCGAGTTAAATAATCTAGCCCTTCTTCCAAGCGATTAAACGCTGTCAATTCAAAGCTAAGATCGCTGTCTACCTCAGCCAAAAGCTCCTCGATCAATTCTGTCTCAGCGAGGTTATCTTCGATTAAAAGAATTTTTAGGGAATGGCTACACATCGCTTCGCCGAGGTTTAAAGTAGTCATAACTACTGTTTTTGTGAGATAGCACTCTTATCTAGCATCAATCAGTAAATCTAGAGAACTTTGGCAATAGTCTTCAGTGGCGATCGCTAATCCCGATAAAGGTAATTTTTCCTGATTGTCCCTAAAAGAAGTTCAGCAGTTTCTACTGTCATATCACACAACCGTTTTAAGACGACAATCTCAATCATAGCCGAACTATCAATTTTGCTCTTCGTTAAATTTCTACATTCGATTTCCAGTTAGTGAGAGTCGGATCGAGGCAACGAACCACTTCTGCTTTTGCGCAGTTTAGCTGATTGTGCCATAGTCTAACTTAGATTAGCAGAATCGTGTAGCGATCGCTACCACATTCTTGCTCCTGATTTGTCTGGACAGGAGATAGGAACAAACCAAACCCCGATTAAGAATTATTTCTGTATATTACGCTCCAGAAAAGAAAGGTCAATTGTCCCAAAATTAGTTACTAGAGCTACATTGAGATTTTCTAAAGAACAAACCAGCCAAGAAATCTCTTCCACTCGCTGGGATTCATAATAGTTAAACAACAGGGAAAACTGTTTTTCTAAATGAGGCTTAACTGGGCGGGATAACAAGGCAATTTTTAGGAGCAAACCCATCGTTCTCACTACTCCTAAATTGGAAACTAAATCGATAAAAAGATAATAGTTAGGATGCTCTGGGGTTTCAACTAAAAATTTAAATAATTTGCTACAAGTTCGCATAAGTAACATTTCATTTAAAGGTAAATTTTCGCTTTCTGGAAAAGTATCTTGTAGTTGTCTTTCTAAACGTTTATTAAAATAATTATTCCCATATTTGGGGTCAATATTAGCAACTAAATATTCGTAGAGATCGGCTTTAAAATCTTTATAAGAGTGAGTTCTAGTAGTTCGTGTTAAGAAAATTTGCGCTAAGTCCCGGTAAGAGTAGGAACCATCAACTTTACCGATAAACTGCTTCAGTGCGTCATAGAGTTCGCGATCGCTTAATAAGGTAGGATTGGATAAAGGTGTAACTATTCTGGGACTATTTTTCGATGCGTGCAGTTGTCTGACGAGGTAAGTTGCATATTGAGACAGGCTAATTTCAAACTCTCGTTGCTGTTGCGTTTGCAGATCGCGAATAGCTTGTCTTTGTTCGTAAGAACTTGTCTCGCACATCAGATAATGATTGTAAAGATAAGGATAGCGACGAATTAGTTGACCTAAAGGAATATCGGTTTGTAAATCAACAATTTTGGGATGGGGTTCGACAACGTGAAGTAAACGTTTGAGCGAGAGAAATTCTTCACTTTGAATAAATATTTGTCTCAGTTGTTGTAAGCGCCTAACAACTAAAGAATAAGAAGCAATAATTCTTGAACGAGGCGAGGCGTTTTCCAACATATCTACTAAACTAAATATTGCGGTTTCTCGTTGGGAACGTCTTTGCCAATGGTTGATTAAAATAGTGCAGCAACGATTGAGTATATACTTAAAATTTTGCGGGTTATCTAAGAAGGCAACAATGCGATATAAAGCTGCTTCAATCTCTGGATTAGGATAGTTTTTCCCATCGATAAACAACTGACGAAACCTTTTAAGTAAAGCTTCTGGAGTCTCTTTTTCGACTAAATCGAGCCAATGATCGTAAAGAATTTGTTCGTCGCTACTGGTTGGTTGTGTATTGATTTCGGGAAAATCCACACTGGGATTAAGTTTTTTCAGTTCTTCTTTCACCCAATTCAGGTTAAATACTAACTTATAAATCGAGTTATAAACTTTAAGAACTGGTTTATTGTAGCGCTTTCCCGCTCGCACTTTTACTACTAATCCTGATAAGCGCAAAGCAATTTGTTCGCTACTTTCGTCGGCTAAAATTTCGCCTTGTTCGAGAATTTCTTGATACAGGGTTAGCAATTTTACGCTCAGATCGCCCTTGTGGAGTAGACGAGAGCGAATCGAGCGCAAATGTTCTGGTTCGTCTTGTGCTTCCCAGTTTTCAATAATCTGCGATCGCACAATTTTTTCGATTATAGTTACTTCTTTTCCTTGAGCAATAAATTCGCTGTTTGTTTGCACTAAATGGCAGATTTTTTGAGTTAAAAAAGGTTTGCCTGCCGTCCAAGCTAAAATAACTTTCAACACTGCTAAAGGATTATCTGCTTTGTTAGCTAATCCTCTCGCTAATCCAGCACATTCACCTAAGTGAAAACCTGTTAAACGAATGGGACGACCGATATTAAAAGGAGTACAATCTTTATCTGTAATTAATTCTGAGGGAGTTGCTACGCCTAACAATACCCAAGTAAGACGTTGATATTCTGATTTGTAAGCACGTTTATTATAACAAGCACGAATTAAGGCAAAAAAATCATTAACTGGGAAATTCAAACTAAGTACACTATCAATCTCATCAATAAAAATTACCACTTCTTCGGCAATTTCTGGCAGTAAAATTTCTTGTAAAAATGCGTCTAAACGCTGCACTGGAGAGAGGAATTCTCGCTGACACCACCAATCACCTAGATCGATTTTCTCTAAGAGATGAAAACTACTAGCTAAAGTATAGGTAATACCCGCATACCATCGATCTGAAGTAATATTTTGACTGCCGATAGCTGTTAAATCTACCGCAACACAACAAATCCCTTGAGCTTGCAATCTTTGCATAGTGCGCACGCGCAAACTTGATTTCCCCATTTGTCTCGAATTAAGAACATAACAAAATTCTCCTGCTCGTATTCCTTGATATAATTCAGCATCAGCCTTTCTAATTGCGTAGGTTGGTGAGTTTACAGGTAAACTACCGCCGACTTGATAACTATAGGCTGAGTTAAATGATAACTCCATTGATGCACCTCGATCTGGTTTTAATTCTCAACCTAAACATAAATTTGTTCTAGCTTATCTTTATTTGGAATTTTTTGCCAATATTTTTCTTCGAGTCTGGAACCTGAGATTATTCTTTGGTTGCCATTTAATTAGTGGCTAAATTAACTTGAAAATATTGGCGGTAGAGGCGAGAGCGTGGTGTTACTTGATTGCCATGTAAATTCACTAATCCTAAACTGTGTAATTTAAACGATTGCCTTGACTCTAATTGTACCGGGCTGTCACTATTAACTACTTTTTTCAAGGCAGTAGCTAACTCGGGATGTTGTTCTAAATTCCATAAATGTCGTCGCAGATGATCGTTATATAATCCCGAATTTGTGGCGGCAGTTTTGAGTAATTCTGTTAAGGTAATTTCTTGACGAGAAATGTGATAAAGTGCGAGGCGAATTAAATAAGGATGTCCGCCAACTAAGTTCATCAGTTGGTCAACTTCATTTTGGCACCAAGTTAATCCATGTCTTCTGGTTAAATCAACAACCATTTCGGGTTGGAATTCGGGTAATTCTACGGGAAGTCCGACGTTAAAGGGAGATTGGTTAATATCCATCGGGACATAAACTTCAGTGGAATGAACGATAATTAAACGAAGTTTTTGCCAAATTTCTTGATTTTTGGCTTCTTCATGCCATGCTCGCAATAAACCAAAGAAGTCGGCAGCAATTTCGGGATATTTAAAGATGACATCGAGTTCATCTAAACCTAAAACTAAAACTGGATCGATTTTGGCTAAAATGTATCTTTCAAAGTAGGCTTTACAAGCGACTTTGTCACCGAAAAGACTATGCCAATGTCGCTCTAAACAGTCGGGTAATTCTAGTTGAAGCGCTACATTAATGCTAAACCATTTTAAGAATAACTCTAAGTCGCGAAAAATTTTGCGGTCGGCGAGTTGAAAGCTTAAGGGAACGATAGCATATCCTTGAACTTGGGCGTAGTGCATTATTCTTGCCATTAAAGAAGTTTTACCCATTTGTCTGGGTGCTTTAATGCGAATTAATGCACCAGGTTTGCTAATGGCTTCGTAAGAGCGGCGATCGCTACCCGGTCTTTCGATGTAAAATGCAGAGGCGAGTTCTACTTGTCCCCGTGGTAATTCTGGTTCGGCGACGGGTTGGGGCGGGCGATCGGGTATAACTGCATAAGGAGCGATCGATTGGGTTTGGCTGTGGGTGTAAATCTGGCTGTTTCCAGTGTATCCTTTGCAGGCGAGTAACTCGAAGACGCTTTGAATCGTGTTTTCTGTATCGGCTGGTTGGTTCCACTCTACCAGAGGCGTACCTTGTAAATAACCTCGCAGATCGTGGTTGAGTAAACTTAAAGGACAATTGAGACGAATAGAAACGATCGCTGGTTTGGAGTCATTTCTACTATCTCGCAAAGTTTTGACCAGTCGCACTTCTTCTGTCACCATTTCACTACAAGCGGCTAAGGGTGACAGTAGCAATAGCAAGCAGTCGCAGTTACTGAGGGCGCTGTAAAGTGATTGTAAGCCATTGGAAGCCGCCCGCAGACTATTATTGGCGAGGAAAATGTCGTATCCTTGGTTTTTTAAGGCGGTTTCTAATTGCGCGATCGCTTCTACTTCTGCTTCTTTAATTTGATGGTAGCTGAGAACGATCTGCAAGCGAGATTTGTTTTGCTCTTGGGTAGTGCTGAATAAATCTGGTCTATACTTAGCAAACAGAGAGATTAACTCCGGACGATGGGAGTGACCGGAATCTTCCGGAGTTGAAAGAGCGAAAGCTTTGCAGATATTTTCCACGTGCTTGCGAACGGTATCTTTAGTAATATGCAATGTTTGCGCGATCGCTGCATCTTTCTCACCCGCTAAAATTTTTAGCAAGACTTCCTCTTGTCTGGGAGTGAGATTGAGGAATGCTTGGGTAAACTCAAGTTGATTCATGGTTTGCGCGGATTGCTCGTTTAGCTTTCTCTTTCTAGTTGTATACCGAAGCTTGGCGATCGTGAGGTAATTGTGGAGATCGCCTTCACAGGTGTGTAGTTGATTCGCGACGCTTGCTACACGCAGGCGATCGCTTTGTGCGTAGTGTCGAAACGATGCTAAAGTCAGATTTAGCATCCTCGTCTTCTGTGCAGTTCTCTGAATACCAACAAAAGCCCCTTTGGTTTAAGTTAGCTGTTAGAGGTTTTCGTTTACTGTCTCCGTTGCTTTGACACTCGACAACCCGAAATTATTCACTGCACAACTCTACTTGCTCTGTTGCGGAATATTTTCTCCTGTCAGAGGAACTTAATTTCCGTAATATCGACGATAGGGAAAATAACATCTACAATCTTGGATATAGGAAGTTTTAACCAAACTTGTAAGGATACTAAGCGATTCTCCTTCTGGAAACTTCCAGTAGAAAGGGCGCATTTACCAAAAATTAACTTTCAAGCGTTAATTTTGGAGTAACTGGATGGATGAAAGAGAACGATCGCGGACAACTCTGGGCTGTTACCAGAGCAGTTAGGCAATTTTGCTTAGGTAAAAACTACTGGGGCAGAGTCCCTCAAGCTCGTTGGGGCTTAGGATCTGCCTGGATAAATCTTTTACCTCAATTAAGCCTTCCACAGACAACAATTTCTCAGAGTCTGATTTCGGACACTGAGCAAAATCAATTTTTCCCAAAAGTTAGTAAATGTACAGCAAAAGATAGTTAAGAGTGCTTGAGGAAGGATTTTTCTTCAGCGCGTAGAGGAGCATTAAGAGCTATGATTCAACCAGAAGTGAGATTTCCAACCAGACAAGAATTACTTCCACTTGACAAGTCGGCTTGTACTTCTGAGAGACTGGCGATCGCGCTACTAAAAAAACAATTATCGATTCGAGTTACTCAACTTTCTTTTCGCACTCAAATGTTGCTAGGGTTTCTGCTGATGGCTTTAGTACCGATCGCGATCCTCAGTGTAGCGGAAATCACTCTCAACCGCTCGCTGTTTGTGGGGTTGGTAGCAGTGACAACAGCAAGCGCGATCGCCCTAGCAGTGAAGCTGACATATTTATTATCCACGCCGATCGCTGAAGAGAGCAAGTTCGCTGAAGCGATCGCTACCTTACAAGAACTTAGCCCCAACCAACAAACTTCTTCCATTCTCAAAGCTCAAATAATTGAATTAACCCAAGCTAAAGCCAAAGCTGAAGCCGCTAATCAAGCCAAAAGTAACTTCATTGCCAATTTTAGCCACGAATTGCGCTCTCCCCTTAACGCCATTATTGGCTTTGCGAGACTGCTAGAGCGAGATCCCAACTTCTCCTTAGAACAACGAGAAAATATCAACATTATTAGCCGCAGCGCCGAACATTTACTTGCTTTAATTAATAATATTTTAGATTTAGCGAAAATCGAAGCTGGAAAAACTGTCCTCAATCTCCACAATTTTGACCTCTATCGCCTTTTAAAAGATTTAGAAGATATGTTTCATCTGCGGGCGGAAACTCAGCGTTTAGATTTGCATTTCCTCCGTTCTGATGACGTTCCTCGTTATATCCGCACCGATGAAATCAAACTACGTCAAATTTTAATTAATCTGATTAATAATGCCGTAAAATTCACTTCTAGAGGCAGAGTAGCGGTAAAAGTGAAACTAGGATCGCGGCAAAACTCCACAATTATCTTTAGCGTTGAAGATACTGGTAGAGGAATCGCTCCAGAAGAACAAGATAAATTATTTGAAGCTTTTAGCCAAACCAAATCGGGACAAGATTTAGCACAAGGTACGGGTTTGGGTTTGGCAATTAGCCGTAATTTTATCCAACTTATGGGTGGCAGTATTCATTTCCAAAGCGAAGTTGGTAAAGGTACAACTTTCATCTTTGACATTCCTGTGGATATAGTCGAAGCGAAAGACGTTACCAAAGTCCATCACAACCCGGCGATCGTTTTCGCCCCCCATGTCAATGAATATCTAGGAGTATCTTATATCTATCAGGAATTCTTTGGCGATCAATTAGAATCATCTCTTACTCCTCTAAGTAGCAAAGATTTAGAAGTCTTACCTCTAAAATGGAGATCCCAGTTACATCAAGCTACTCTTGAAGGAGATATAACTTTAATTGAGTCTTTGATTGCAGAAATTCAACCTCAATACGAAACTATTGCTCGGACATTACTAGATTTAGCAGCTCGATATCAGTTCGAGCAACTCTTAAGTTTAACCGCAGTTTCCTATGAATCAAGCACGATCGCTGATGCCTCAAGAAAATATTTTAGTGGTTGACGATAATCCCGCTAATTTAAAGTTGTTAACTCAACTTTTATCTCAGCAGGGTTATCATGTTAGGGTGGCACCGAATGGTAGCTTAGCTCTCAAGTCAGTAAAAGCACATTTTCCCGATCTGATTATACTGGACATTCTTATGCCAGAAATGGACGGCTACCAGGTGTGCGAACAGCTAAAAGCTAATCCAGAAACTCAGCAGATACCAATTATTTTTTTGACTGCGGTGCATGAAGCGATCGATAAGGTAAAAGCTTTTAGTCTCGGTGGTGTAGATTATATTACCAAACCTTTTGAGGAAAGAGAAGTTTTAGCTCGAATTGAGAATCATTTACGGTTGCGATCGCTTCAGTTAGAATTGGAAAAACGCAATCGTTTACTTCGCAAGCAAGAAGCGGAAATTCGGCTTTTATTGGCGATCGTCCAAAAAATTAATCAAGCTGAAGATATTCACTCGGCTTTAGCAGATGTACTACCTTTGGTTTGTCTGACGATTCATTGGGATTATGCAGAGGCTTGGATTTTCAATGGCTCTCGCCGGCAGTTACAATGTAGCCAAAGTTACTATAGTCGCGATCGCAGTTTGGCTAGTTTCCACAGCCAAAGCCAAGATTCTAGTTTAAACACTGAAGTTGGTTTGCTTGCTAAACTTTTCCACTCGAAAAAGCCGATTTGGACGAAAAATATTTCCCAAGAAGATTGGCAAAATTTTTCTCGCTTTCAGCAAGCAATGGCGGTTGGTTTTCAAGCGGCAGGCGCCGTGCCAATTTTAGGCGACAATCAAGTTTTAGCTTGGTTATTTTTCTTTAAACAAGAGTCTTTTTCTAGTAGTTCTTGGTTAATTCAATTGGTGAGCGGGGTAGCAACTCAGTTAGGTTCGTTTATGCAACGCAAACAAGCTCAAGATGAGTTAAAAAATCAAAAAGAACAAACCGAACAACTCTTATTAAATATTTTACCACGTCCTGTGGCTCAACGCTTGCAAAGTAATCCGGAAATTATTGCTGATGACTATGCCGATGCTAGCGTTTTATTTGCCGATTTAGTGGGTTTTACTGCCTTTTCCGCTCAAAAAACTTCGACAGAACTAATTAAAATTCTCAATGAAATTTTTAGTCGCTTCGATCGGTTGACAGAAAAATATCAGTTAGAAAAAATTAAAACTATTGGCGATGCTTATATGGTAGTTGGCAATTTACCCGATGCACATCCAAAGCATACGATCGCGATCGCGCAAATGGCATTGGAGATGCAAGCTAGTATTGCTGATTTCAGTCGCCAAACTAACGAGAATTTTCAACTGAGAATTGGCATTAATATCGGTCCTGTGGTGGCTGGGGTAATTGGTAAGACTAAGTTTATTTACGACCTTTGGGGCGATACAGTAAATGTGGCTTCGCGGATGGAATCTAGCGGGGTTCCTGGTAAAATTCAGGTGACAGCCACGGTTTACGAGCGCTTAAAAGATCGATTTAAGTTTGAAACTAGGGGTTTAGTTCCGATTAAAGGTAAGGGCGAAATGACTACTTATTTTTTGGTTGGGATTAGCCAGCCAGTGACTTAAGTCGCTGTCTGATAGCTAAGGCAATCTTTGTCTGGTAATTTTCGCTCGCTTTTGTTGACACTCTCACCGCTAGATCGAAAAAGTTTCCTTGGTTATTTTTGGTTTTCGTTTATCTGGCTTTCATCTTCGGTATTAGGCAGATAATCTTGACAGTTTTTGGCTTCTTGTTTAAGTACCAAATTGGGTTGCACTGCACACTTCAGATAAGGATTATTTTGAAAATATTTACAGTTACTACAAGGAAGATTTTGACTTATTTTCTTGAATTTTCCGAACCGTTTCTGAATGATTTTATTGAATTTTATGCCCAGAAAAATACACATCGCTCCTACTAGCGCTGGTACCGCCGTAGGAATTGATAAGATGTTACTGTTGTATTCTTCTCCTTGGCTGGATACTGGACTTGAGGGTTCTTCAATTAAAAAATTCGTGCCGCTAAAATCCCTTGTTAATTCTAAATATCGCTCGTTAAATTCTTTTAAGTTCATCTTCCTACGATTTTCTTCTTTACCTGGATTGAAAATTTTTTCTAATGATATTTATTTTCCTGGCGCTTTGGCGAATATATTTCAACCATTGCACTCTAGAAGTAGTATACTTATCTCCACGGCGCTCTGACTATTAGCTACTCAAGCGCTTCCTAAGTATTTTTTGGTTTATTTAACTAGCGCCTTTAACAAGTTGCTAGTTTTTTTATCTAAACAATCCGCAATTTAATTTAATTTTCCCTTTTTTTTTCCTGATTTTTTCTCTTCCTTAAGTAGGAAATAGCCAAGTTTTTTTTGTCAATTTTTGTGAAAAGATCTCAAAAAAGTGTTTATTTTGTGGTACAAGCCGTAGTCGAAATAGTTAGATAAAAATTATTGATAAATCTCTCTCTTGACAGATGCCAAGCCCAAGGTTCGTTAAATTGCTATGTCCGAAAATTAACATTTGTTACAAAAAAAGTCATCGAGTGAGCTAACAGAAAAGCATAACGAGCAATTAAAAATATGAATTCTTTAAAGACTTAGCCAATTATTTTAGTTAATTTTACCTAGAATAACTAGCTTAGTCAGCTTAAATAAAAAAAAACTAATCCCTAGCTAGCAAAAATACTCTGAAAAAAATTATCTGACTTAGAATCAGAAACTCAAATCTAGTTAAATTTTCCCAGCAATTGCTTAATTAAGCTAATGCTAATTTGGTTTTTGTCAGGAAACAAAACTCAGAAAGAGTAACCAATTAAATTTATGACTAGATAGGAAAATAGTTACGAGAATATACTTATCCGTAAATTTACTTAAAGATTGTCGTCTGATTGAATAATACTTTAAGAAAAGATATTTATTCGTTAGTTAAAGTAAAAATATATCGATCCCCTTGACATTTTGCCGATCGCTTAGAAAGAAAGTTTTCCAGCTTAAAAAACCAAATTGGCTTATAGGCAACTTTCAGCAAATAAAGATCGCGCCCAAAAAATTAATTATAAAAGTTGTACCTATGACAAACGGACAGCAGAACTTTTTAAGTAGCCTTCCCCTTAAGATACTGTTAGTAACAGCGAATGGAGAACTAATTAGCAAGATCGGACAACTGCTTGCAGTCATTAGCGAACCAAGATGCGAGCTAACAATTGTAGGAACCTTAAGAGCCACGTTAGCAAATTTAAGGCAGACGGGAAAAAGTGTAACTGTTTGTTTGCTAGACTGTCAACTAGACTTAGAATGGCTCCCAACTATTGTAGAACAAAACAATCTAGTACCAGTCATTTACTTGTGCGAAAATCAAACTAACGGTAGAGAAGCATTAGCGAGAGGAGCGACAGACTATTTAGAGAAAGAACAACTCAGGGTTAAGGAATTAGAGCGATCGCTGCGACTGACAAGTAAACTTGCTCAGATTCAAGTGCAAACTCAACAATTACAAGCAAGCGAAGCCCAATTTCGTCAGTTAGCCGAGAATATCGAAGCAGTTTTTTGGCTAGCCACACCAGATTTTCAGCAGATTCTCTACATTAGCCCGCAATACGAGCAAATTTGGCAATATAGCTGTGAAAGTTTATCCAAAAATCCTTCAACTTGGTTAGAAAGCATTCATCCTGAAGATCGTCAGTGGATGAGCGAAGTTGTTCGAGAAGTAATTGAAGGTAAAATTCCCAAAGGTAGAGACAAAGTATATCGAATCGTGCGACGTGACGGTGAAATTAGGTGGAGACGCGATCGCCTCTTTTTTCTTCGCACTGAAACTGGAGATATTTACCGTCTTGGGGGTATCAGCGAGGATATCACCTCACGCAAAGAAGCTGAATTAAAATTAAGCAAGCGGGAACGTTACTTAACTGCTTTGGTAGAAATACAACGACGGTTGTTAGCTTGTTCAGATATTACCAATTGTTATCAGCAAATTTTACAACCGCTCGGAGAAGCAGCAAATGCCGATCGCGTTTATATCTTTGAAAATCACTTCGATCGACAAAATCGCTTACTAACAAGTCAAAAAGCTGAGTGGTGTGCTGAAGAGATCCCCCCAGAAATAAATAATCCCCGACTACAAAATCTACCTGACAATCAATTTTTCCCTCGCTGGCAAGAAGCTTTATTACAAGGAAACTTTATTAGTGGTATTGTCGCCGAACTTCCACAAGAAGAGCGTGATTTTCTCGAACCACAAAGAATTCTCTCTATCTTAATTTTGCCTCTATTCGTTAACGATCGCTTTTTTGGTTCGATCGGCTTTGACAACTGTAGCGAAGCGAGTGAATGGGAAGCATCAGAAGTAGCACTTTTGCAAATAGCCGCAGCAGCAGTTGCTTTAAAAATAGAACGTTTGCTTGCAGAAGAAGAGTTATCTCGACAGGAACGCCAATTTAGAACTTTAACTGAAAATTCTCCCGAAGTAATTGCTCGATTTGACCGAGATTTGCGCTATGTTTACGTTAACCCCACTGTAGAACAGGCAACGGGCATCCCTCATCAAAGTTTCATTGGGAGAACAAATACAGAATTAGGAATGCCAGCAAATTTGGTATCTTTATGGTCAGCTAGTTTACAAAAAGTATTTGCAACTGGTATCGAAGAATCTTTAGAGTTTGATTTCCCCACCCCAGAAGGATTAAAAACTTATCAATCTCATTTAGTTGCCGAATATGCTCCGGACAATTCTGTAGAATTTGTCTTGGTAATGAGCCAAAATATAACTCCCCAAAAGTTGACATTAGAAGCTTTAAGAGAAAGTGAAGAACGTTTCCGAGTCATTTTTGAGCAAGCTGCGGTTGGGATCGCGCAAACATCTCCTACTGGTCAATTTTTGCAAGTAAATCAACGCTTCTGTAACTTATTTGGCTATACGGAAGCAGAAATTTTAAACTTTACTTGGCAGCAAATCACCTATCCAGAAGATTTAGCAGAAAATATCGAATTAGCACGACGGATGTTTGCTGGCGAAATCGCCACTTTTTCCCTCGAAAAGCGCTATCTTCGTAAAGACGGTTCGCTTTTTTGGGCTAATATAACTGTCTCTTTAGTATCTTCTGAATCAGGACTACCCAAATATACGATTGCTGTAATTCAAGATATTACCGAACGCAAACAAGCTGAGTTTCAACTGCGTCAAAGTGAATCGCAGTTGCGCTTAGTTACTGATGCTTTACCTGTTTGTATTTCCTATATTGATGCTAATCTTTGCTATCAGTTTGTTAACCAAACTTACGAAGTTTGGTTTGGCATTAACCGTGCTAAGATTTATGGTAGACCAATTTGGGAGATAATTGGCAAAGAAGCATTTGCTAGGGTACGCGAGCAGATCGAGCAAGTCTTGACTGGTGAGTTAGTTAGTTATGAAACCGAATTGCCTTATACTACTGGAAAACGCTACATTATCGGTTCGTTAATTCCCGATTTTGACGAGAACGAACAAGTGAGAGGATATTATGCTTTAATTACTGACATTAGCGATCGCCGTCAAGCTGAAGAAAAGTTACGCTATCGTCTTAATTTGGAAACAGCTTTAGCGCAAGTGTCGAGAGAATTGGCGACTAATGATGCGGTAGACTTTGGACAAATTTTGGGTATTTTAGGAAAGGTAGTCGGAAGCGATCGCGCTTTTATCGATCGTTTCCGCAATGAGGGTAGATTTGTTGACGCTATTTACGAATGGTGCAATGAAGGTGTTGCTTCGGAAATTGAGAGTTACCAAAACTTACCTACTTCTAAGTTTTCTTGGTGGATCGAACAATTAAAGGCTAACCAAGCTATTGTAATTAACGATCTACGCAATTTACCTGCTACGGCAAGTGCTGAACAACGATTACTCGCTGCTAATAATATTGGTTCATTGTTAGCTGTCCCGATTTTTACTTCTGAGGGTGAACTTTGGGGAAGTATTAGTTTTGACAATAACACGGAAAACCGGAAAACTTGGTCAGACGAAGACGTGCAAATGCTGCAAATTGTCGGCGATCTAATTTATACTTATCAGGAGAAACAGCGATCGCGTCTCGAACAAGAACGAGCTTCCCGCGATCGCCAATTACTTGCAGCTTTAACTTTAAAAATTCGGCGATCGCTCTCAATCGACCAAATTCTGGAAACTACTGTCACGGAATTACAAGTAACTCTCGCTGCGGAAAGAGTTGTTTTCTTTCGGCTTCTTGATGATGGTTCCGGAGAAATTGTTAATGAAGCTATAGAAGTTGCATTTCCTGCTATGTTGGGAGAAATTATTTTTGATGAAAATTTATCTGAATTTCTGGGTAAATATCGCAATGGATTTATTTATACTTGTGCCGATCTTCTGGCTACCGAACCACCAGAATGTTATCGAGAATGGCTCGAAAAATATCAAATTCGTGCTAACTTAGTTGTACCTATTTTGATGAAGTCTAAGCAAGTACCATCTGAATATAGCGAACAACTAGAAAATCCGCCTCAATTATGGGGATTACTCTGCGTCCAACAATGCAGTCAACCGCGAAAATGGACGAGTTGGGAAATAGAGTTAGTTACTCAATTTGCTAACCAATTAGGAATCGCACTCTCCCAAGCACAATTATTAGAGCAAAAAACTTGTTATTCACAAGAATTAGCTCGTTCTAATGCTGAATTAGAACAGTTTGCTTATGTGGCTTCTCACGATTTACAAGAGCCTTTACAAACTATTTCTAGTTATGTCAAACTCTTAGAAAAACGTTACAGCAATCTATTAGATGCGAAAGCTAAAAAGTATCTTTATTACATAACTAGCGGTAGCAGTCGGATGCAAGCACTAATTAATGATTTGCTAGCATATTCGCGACTTGGTAGAAATACCAAAGCTTTGCAATTAACTGATTGTAACTTAATTATCGAGCAAGCAAAATCTAATCTCCGCCAAATAATTCGCCAAAATCAAGCTACAATTATTAACGAGCTTCTACCTACTTTAATTGCCGATAGATCTCAACTAATACAGTTATTTCAAAATTTAATTAGTAATGCAATTAAATACCGTAGCGAAGCGCCTCCAGTTATTCAAATTAGTGCTACTCTGGAGGAAGATGGTTGGTGTTTCGCCGTTCGAGATAATGGAATTGGGATTAATCCTAAATACCGCGATCGCATTTTCCAAATTTTTCAACGCTTACACACTCAAGAAGAATATCCCGGTACGGGTATAGGTTTAGCAATTTGTCAAAAAATTGTCGAAAGTCACGGGGGGAGAATTTGGGTTGATTCTTCAGTTGAAGGCGGTTCAGTTTTTTATTTTACGCTGCCAAATCGGGGTGAAAACTAACAATTTTCCTGATTTTTCAAAATCGTTTCTTTAATTTGTAATGCGGTAGCGGGTGCGAGTAAGATTCCGTTACGATAATGACCAGTAGCAAGTAAAACATTACGATATCCTGTTAGTTTACTAATTACTGGGGCGCTTTGTCCTTCGGGACGGGGACGTTTGCCCGACCAAGTACGCAGAATGGTAGCATCAGCTAAGGCAGGACAAAAGGAAATTGCTTGTTGTTTGACTTGTGTTAATAAGGCAGAATTAGCATTTATTTCACCTGTATCGTCAGGGAATTCTACAGTCGCACCGAGCCAATATTCTTGGTTTCCTAAAGGTACAATATGCACGTCGTCGCCAGTAATTACGGGTTGGAAATTAGGGTTTCCTAATGGCTGTTTTGATTTGACGTGCAATGCTTGTCCTAAAACAGGACGAAGATCTACTTTTTGATTTAAAGATGTCGTTAAGGGAAGAGAACCCAAACCAGCACTAATAACCAACCAATCTATCTCAAATGCTCCACCTGTAGTGTAAATTTGCTGGCAAAGACGCTCATTTGAGCCTGTAACAGTGGTAGTTGCAAAATTTTGCACTTCAAGTCCAAAATTACAGTTGACGCCGTTAATTCGGGCAGCAGTAACGAGTGCTTGAGTAAGAGCAGTGGGATCGACTTGTCTGTCTTGAGGAGAATAGACAGCACCGACAATACGGTCATTTTGTAACTGGGGACATTTTTGGCGAAGAGAGGCGATCTCGTATAACTCTAACTTCCAGCCTTGAGAGTTGCGTACCTGAATTAATTTTTCCCAGCGATCGCGGTCGTCTTGTGCAAAGCGTAACAGCAAAATACCTTGCTGATTGTAGGGCAGATCTTGCCCAGTAATTTCCCTTAGTTCAGCAATTAACGAGTCATAGCGGCGCATACTTGCCGATCGCAACCGCCAGCCCCTACCCTTAGTTTTCTGACTAATAGCGCCCATTAAAACGCCAAGTGCGGCACCAGTGGAACCCGATGCCGGAGTTTGTCGGTCAAAGAGAGTAACATTTAACCCCTCAACCCGACTTAACTCATAAGCGATCGCCGCTCCCACGACACCGCACCCAACTATCCCAACTTTAATCATGCAGCTTATTTAGGAGCCTGACCGATAAAGGTATCCAGGTCATCAACTACTTCATTATAGTTGCGTACAGCTTCAGCATAGTTTCCCTCTTTCGCAGCACCATCAATTTTCTCAAAGTGAACCGCGATATCTTTCGCTAACTCACGAGCGACAGGTTGATCCCCAGGTAAAAGATTACGCGCAACATAGCTAAGATCGTGACGCAACGATCCCAAAGGTCCGTGGATAAAATTACCTACATAGATCCAATCTTGCTTTTGAATCAGTTGCTTAAGTTCGGGAAGACGCTCTCTGACATTAACCACAGGAGTTAGCGATCGCGAAATTTGCGCGATGCGATCGGGTGTATAAGTCGGCGGTGCTTTCGCTTCCGGGCTTCCACAACTCACCAACAACGTCATCACCAGTACCAAAACTAACGAAAGAATAGACCGAAAATGTTTCATAACCAGATTTTGCAATTCAACGACTAGATCGAATTAAAGATATTTTCTCGGTGTAGGTAGCTAGCAAACGCCTCCCACACATAAATAAGGATAATGATTTTTGGGTAAAGATCGCGAATTTAGTCGAAATTAGTTGTTCAAGTCCATCTCTGCCGTCACCCGCTTGGATGACAACCCTTCCTTCCCTTAGCTAGAATCATAAAAATAATCAAGATTGTGGGAGTCTCACGTAACAATGTCTTTTCCTCTTGCAAAACTATGGGCTACCAGTATTTTTGTTGGCACTATGGTGTCACTAGATCTATTTTCCAGTCAACCTGCTTATGCTGGTTGTGGAAATTTTAACGCCTATGGATGGTCAGTAGATGTTTCCACTGGAAAAACAGTGGAAGTTTTTGAAATCGGAGAAGTGAGTACCTGTGGCAATATGCACAATAGTTTTGCTTCCTTCTCTAAGGATAACTTCGAGTTTGGTTGGGCTATATGTTATCTTCCTACCAGTTGCGAAAGTGGGTGGCAACCTAATACTCTATACGTCTATATTGACGGTAGACGAGAAACTGGTGAAGCAAATCCTCTAGGTTCACTTCGCTCAGATGGGTTATGTGTTCAGCAATCTGAGAGTCAGATGAAATATTGCTGGAAACCAATTTAACTAACATTCGGTAGATTGTCGTTGAAGTTGTGAATATTTTTCAATCTTTTCAGGGTAAGAGTTTTGAAAATTTGCCGATTTCCTAGGATGGACTCAATTTGTTTCTCACTTGTAGAATGTGTAAAAATTTATCAATAAATACTTGAGATTCCCATGACATTTATTGACGAAACCCAAGCCCAACAAGTGAGACAGAGAGTGCTAACAGCCCGAAGCGATCGCGAAAAATTTTTGCTACAAATGAAGCAGCGCCAGCAAAAAGGCTGGGAAGTAGCACAGCAGTGTGCGCGAATACTTTTTCAAGAATTTCGAGTCAAGCGCGTTGTCTTATTTGGTTCGTTGCTTGACTATCAGAAAATGACCGAAAATTGCGAAGGAAGTCGATCGAGTTATTCCTACTGGAAGTGACTGGCACAAACAACTTTTGCTTCAAATGGCAGTAGATATTCCTGAAGTGCGTCCGAGTGTGGTTTCTCAAATAACTTACGAGCAGTTAAATGAATTTCGTGGCTTCCGTCACGTAGTTCGCAGTCTCTATGCTTATAAGTTAGATCCTGACCAAGAATAATGGGTTTCAAGCCCCGTCCTTATAGGACGGCTTTGATGCTATTCTAAGAAAGTAGCCTGGTACAGACAGGATTCGTCGGTACTGTCTTAAGTTGACGACGTAAAGCGATACCAGTACATGAGGCGCGAACAACCTCTTAAAAAACGCACCGGACTCGACAGAGTACCGAAAACCAGTGGTTAAGAAATTTGCTTTTTCGAGTATCGTGGGGCGCACGAGAATTTACGCTTGGGGAGATATATCCCACTGGAACTAATTGCCGCTCTTGATAAAATTGCTTTTTTGTTAATTTGTCAAGGGAGGGGTCGAATCGGCGAGACTGATTCCTTTTAGTTGTAAGGAGTGTCGTTGAACCAAGAATCCCCGCGCCTTTAGGCAGGGGAGCGTCAAAGAGTTTTGGAATTAGCTAATCAGTTAACTGAGTGTTACCAAAACTTTGATGGGGATATTCAACAGTTTTTCTCGTCTTTACAGCGAGAGGGAAAAGATTGAAGTTTTTTCCCTCTCTCCCTTGTCTAAGTTTGGCGACGCAGAAAAGTGAGCAAATAACTGGTAATCTCTTCTTGCCAATGTTCTTGGGGATAGTGTTTGGCTTCTGCTAGTTTGATTAATTCTATATTCGAGTTGTTTTGGGCAAGATTTTCGGCTGCATCGCTGTCTAGCCAAGGATCTGCCATTCCCCAAACAATTAAGGTGGGTTTTTCCCAATTGGGTAATCCTGATTCGATTTCTGTCATTGCTGAGGACAGTTTCAGGTTTTCGATCGCCATTTTTAGCGATCGCCCTGCACCAGAACTCTGTAAAAATGGTTTACGGAAAACGGCTAAATCTCGATCGGAAATCTGGAAACCACTACCACTTTCGAGGGTTCGATCTACTAACAATGGGTCTTGGGTTAACATATCTCCCGCAAACGGCAAACCCCACTGTTTCATTTTCCAAGGTAATTTAGCAGTTTTGTCAATCGGTGTATTTAAAATGACCAAACGCGCGATCGCCTCCGGATTTCTCAAGGCATATTGTAAACCAGCCGAAGCTAAAAATCCTTGCACCACCAAGAAACATGACTCGATTTCTAAAGCCGAGAGAAAAGCTGTCAATCCTTCTACATAAGCATCTGGGGTATATTTAAACTCACGTCGATCGGGTTTGTCCGAGAAACCAAAACCAAGCCAGTCGGGTGCGAGCGATCGCATTCCTTTTTCTGCTAACTTAGGCATAATCTCGCACCAGGTAAAACTATGACCCGGTATCCCATGCAAAAATACCACTGGTGGTTGTTCATATTCCTGCTGCGGTTGCGCTTCCCGATAAAACCACTTCAGCGAACCAACTGCGATCGAGTTTTCCGTCGTAGACACCTTCAACCTTACCCCTAATCTATTGTTGTTGTTTAGCTTACCAGAGGCGACAGGGTAATTGGGGACTGGGAAGGGCAACCACGGGGGGTTTGCCCCTACGGAAGGGGACTGGTGGCTAGTGATTGGGGTTTGTAGAGACGTTGTATACAACGTCTCTACACAATTTCATCTAGCGTAGATAAAGCAAATTAATGTTAATTGTTCTTGTTTCCCCATTCACAATTCCTAATCACCAATCCCCAGTCCCCAGTCCCCAGTCCCCAGTCCCCAACAGTGCGCGTTCCCTAGCGCCGTGCGACGGCGCGGGGTCGCACTGCAATCCCCAATCCCTAATCACCAATCCCGAAATATTTGGTAATAAATGGTTAAGTAGATATTTACTTGCAGTTAACCAAAGGAGATTTTCCGTGAACGCAGCCGAACAAGCAAAGGGTTTAGAAGTTGCTAGTAAAATCGCCTCGATTGTGACTTTGTTCAAGTCTCAGTTTCCCGACGCAAAAGCCGATCTCAAACCCTGGAAAAATGACCCTGATACCCGCGAGTTGGTCGATCCTGACTCGATCGATATTGGCTTTCACTTCCCTGGTTGGAGTAGAAAAATTCAAAGCCGTAGCATCTTAGTACAGATTCGTTTTTACGAAGATCCTTTGGATAAATCGACCAAACTGATTGGTTTGGAAACCGCAGGATTTAATCACCAAGGACAAGCGTGGCGACTTTCAACGGTTGATAACTGGCAATTAGTGGGTAATTATCAACCTACACCAGATGTGGGCGAAAAGCTGAAAAACTTTTGCCGCCAGGTTTTTGAGTTATTCAATAGCTAAGTTTAATTGGGTGCGTTCTTAGCAGCGCACCCAAAAGGAGAATGATACGTTGTCTCCCTTTTCCCAAACCAAGTGTAACGGTTATCGCGTAGTTGTTCGTAAGCGCGATCGCCGATCCATTTCATTCCTGGTAGCGATCGATAAGCGGCAATGAATAAATCCCCCGCAGGTAACAAATTTACTATTTCCTCGGCTGCTGCTGCACCTTGCCAGCGACGATCGTGTTTTTCATTATCGATCAAAATCATCCCTAGTTCGCAATCTTTGGGACTAATCTCGAACTTTTGCAACATTTCTTCGTTTTGCATCGGCGTGTAATCGAATAGCTGAGCGCGATCGAAGTTTTCTAAGAGTTGCGTAAAAGTTACGCAAAGGTTGCAGTTACCATCATAAATAACGTGATATCTCATCTTGATAAAAGTTATGAAAAATTATTACAATCTTGAGTAATTCTAGTTTATACATATTATTGGAGGCTGAATACCGAAACGTCTCACTAAAATTTAAACTGACGTGAGGTGTAAACAGATGCAAGCAAAGCAATTGAGAGGGGTAACGAAAGTAACGCTGACTATTTTATCCACAGTGTTTACTTGTTTTCGAGTAACTTTACCAGCATCAGCACAAAACTTTAGCGACATTCGGGGTCACTGGGGACAAGTTTGCATCGAACAGTTAGCCCAGCGACAAATTATTAAAGGTTATCCTGATGGAACTTTTAAACCTAATAATGTCGTGAATCGGGCTGAATTTGCTGTCGCGACAAACAATGCTTTCCCTGATGCTACCACAGTACGCAATCCAGTAGAATTTGTTGATATTCCTTCTAACCATTGGGCGGCGGTTAAGATTAAAAATTCTTATCAAACAGGGTTTATTTCTAGCTATCCAGGTGGCTTATTTCGACCGAGAGAAGAAATTACGCGATCGCAAGCTTTAGCAGGTTTAGCCAGTGGCTTAAATTATTCTCCCACGAAATCTGCTACAGCAATCCTAAATTCTGCCTTCGCTGATGCTAATGAAATTCGCGAATTCTATCGCGAAGATATTGCTGCGGCTACAGAACATAATTTAGTCGTAATTAAACCAGGTTCGGAATCTTTTCGCACCCAACGTCTTAATCCTAACGAATTGGTAACTAGAGCTGAATTAGCTACTTTTTTGTGTCAAGCCTTAATTGAACCTAGCATAGTTTCTCAACAATATATCGCCAAAACTGACCGCTATGAAGCTATTTCTGAAAAAGCCGAATCAGGTAGCACCAAGGCGGAACTTATTTATCAAAAAGGCGGCGAATTAGAAGCTGGTAAACCACTGGCTGCTAATATTCGCTTACAAGTTACTCGCTACGGGAGTACGCTTTTAGATCGACCAGTTAAAGCCCTTTCTACAGAACAAAGTCGCGAACTGAATTTAGTTAAATTACGCACTGTTCGCGATCTAGATGGCAACGGCGAACCAGAAATTGTTGTCGATTTATTTGCGCCAAATCCTCAGCAAAATTGCTGTAATATTTCTTTGATTTATGACTATCAATCTGAACGCAGTCGCTATACAGCTAGCGAACATTCTTGGTTCGATGGTGACTACAAAATTCAAGATGTAGATAAAAATAATGTCCCTGAATTTCACGCTATTAATCAGGTTTGGGAAAAGTTGGTTGGTAAAGATTTAACTGCGGCTTATCCGCTTTTGATTTTGCAGTATCGTCAGGGTAAACTGGAAAATGTTACTCGCGAATATCCAGATTCGGTTTATAATGATGCTTATCGACTTTGGAGAGAATATCAACAAGCAAAAGCAAGTAATAAAAATTTTGCTCCGATTTTTTTATACGGCTATATGGCAAATAAATATTTATTAGGTCAAGAAGAGGATGGTTGGGAAAGAGTAAGACAAGTTTATCAAGGAGAAGATAAAGAACAATTTATCACTCGAATCCAAGATTTTCTCGCAACTAATGGTTATCTTGAAAATTAGGGTATTGGGGATTAGTGATTGGGGATTGGGGATTGGGAAATTGGGGATTAGGAAATTGGGGATTAGTGATTGGGGATTAGGGATTTTGGTAACTGATAATTGATAACTGGTAAATGCGGGTACGTGCTAACTGATAAATGTTAACTGATAAATGACTATTATAGCTATTGATTTCGGTACTACTAATACAGTTGTTTCTTGTTTAGACTCTGGAGAAGAAACTACAAAAACGCTCAATTTAACCGAAATTTCTCGTCAATGTACTAGCCAAAATGGTGAAGTAAATGTCGTGCCTTCTGTGGTATTTATTCGCGATTCTGAGACGAAGTTAGTTGGTGAGGCTGTTCGCAAACAAAATTTGGGTAAAGACGCGCCAGAACGACTATTTCATGGCTTTAAAAAGGATTTAGCCGCCGAATACAGACCCCCAGCTAGGGAAATCGAGGGGGAAACTTATACGACTGAAGCGATCGCGGAATTTTTCCTCTTACAAATTTGGCAAAAAGTCTTAGCACAAAATATTACACCTAGTCAAGTAATTTTGACTGCACCAATTGCCACTTTTCCACGTTATCTTAACTGGTTGCAAAACTTAGGAGAACAATTAAATCTCCCGACGCAAATAATTGACGAAGCGACCGCAGCCGCTTATGGTTACAAAGTAACTAATCCTGGTTCAATTGTGTTAGTAGTAGATTTTGGTGCTACTAGTTTAGATTTAAGCTTGGTGAATATTGTTGCAGCTTCCCCAGGACAAAAAGTCTTAAAATCCGAACTTCTCGCTCATACAGAAGCTTTCTTAGGTGGAGTGGATATCGATCGCGCGATCGCGGAAAACCATCTGCAAAAAATTGGTTCCTCGCGAACTTCCACCCGACAAAACGATTGGCAAAATTTACTCATAGCAGCCGAACAAATCAAAATCCAACTTGCTACCAACCCTGAAGCCAAGATCGACGAGATCGAGTTAAATCAGCGAGAGTTTGCCGCAATTTTACACTCCAATTCAATTTTACCACAAATCGAAAACGCGATCGCCGAAATTTTAGCTTCCGCCCTCGGCAAAGGTATTAGTCAAGAACAAATCAACCAAGTCTTATTAGTAGGCGGTAGCTGTCAAATTCCACCCATACAACAATTATTTATTAATAAATTTGGACAAGAAAAAATTAAAGCAGATTTGTCTCTTGTAGCCGTAGTCAAAGGCGCACTAGAATTAGGAAAAATTATTGGTACAAAAAATTATCTTCAACACAGTTATGCAATTCGCCTTTGGAACCCCGAAACAGAAAATTATTTTTATCAAACTTTATTAGCCAAAGGGACTTCCTACCCAACCGAAAAACCGCAAACAATTACGTTACAAGCTGCCCAAAATAACCAAAGAGAAATTAGATTAGAAATAGGAGAACTCAGAAACGTCGCCGCAGTCGAAGTCACTTATAACTCTCAAGGTCAAATTACCAGCAACGAACTCCCCCAACAAACTGAATTTAACTTACTCTCAAAAGAGACAAACCAAGCTTGTGTTATCGACCTAAATCCTAACGCACAAACAGGAATAGATCGCCTTAAATTGGATGTAGAAATCAATCCTCAAGGAAATTTATTACTCACAATTCGCGACTTGCTAACCAAGCAAATCTTACTCGGAAGAGTAACAATGGTAGCTAATCCTAATCCCCCCACAATGATGAATGGAATCCCTACAAATGGTGCAAGTTTAGGTGGATTAGCAGGAACTAAAAAACGGCTGGGAATTGAAACTACCGAAGCAGAAGAAACAGAACCAGCAAATTCCCCAGCAGTGATAGATTGGAGTTTATTATCATGTCGCTACAATCTCACTGGACATAGTAAGAAAATCACCTCTTTAGCAATTACTCCCGACGGACAAATTTTAGCTAGTGGAAGTGGCGATAAAACGATTCGTTTGTGGCATTTAGCCACCGGAAGATGGTGGCGAACTCTTACCAGTCATACAGCTACAGTTACATCTTTAAAAATTAGTCCTGATGGGAAACTTCTAGCGAGCGGCAGTCAAGATAAAACCGTGCGTTTGTGGTACTTACGCAATGGCGAATGTTTGCGAATTTATCAAGATTATCGCGAACCCATTTTTGCGGTTGAATTTAATAGTAATGGACAATTACTTTTGACGGGAGGCTGGGAAACAAATATTACTATCCGAGAATTATTTGGCAGAAATTTACCGCAAAAAATTCCCGCCCATCAAGGCGGAGTTACGGCAATTGTTGGTAGCCCAAACGAAGAAAGTTTTGTTAGTTGTGGCGAAAATAAAATTAAATTGTGGAGTTTGTCAACAAGAGAATTAATTCATACATTTACTAGCGACAACGCTTTAATTTCTTGTCTGGCAATTAGCCCTAATGGACAGTTACTTGCTGCGGGCGGAAATAACCTAAAATTGTGGCATTTAGGAACGGGAGAGTTAATTCATACTTTAGCTGGTAGTTCCGTTGGAGTTGCTTCAGTTAGTTTTAGTCCCGACGGACAAATCTTAGCTAGCGGAGTTTATGGTAAAATTGACTTATGGGATGTAAGTTCTGGGGAATTAGTGCGGAGTTTGAGCGGACATTCGGGTGAAGTTGCGGCTGTTACTTTTCAGGGAAATAAGTTAGTTAGTGGCGATGGAGATGGGATTATTAAAGTTTGGTCAGTTGGTGATAGTAGCGATTGAAAATAATATCAAATCCGGTTAATTAGTCATATAGCGGGTAAGATGCCCGCACTAGGTGAAATGGTTTAGTATTGTAGTGATCCCATCTTGGTCGCTGTTTTTTAACTATGGTTATTCTTCCGTATTTGATATAATTTTTCGCGCTTCTGGGAAAATCTGGCTTGGTCAAGAGTTGCGATCGCCCAATCGTTTAACATATTGTAACAATGAAACCAAACTGGTTCGCTAGTAACCATGCAAAATAGGCGATCGCAGTAAGCTACATATACCTAACCTAAGAGAGGAGAATCAACCAAATGTTAGAAACATATCGTCAACACACAGCCGAAAGAGAAGCAATGGGGATACCACCCCTACCCTTAAACGCACAGCAAACCTCAGAATTGTGTGAATTGCTGAAAAATCCCCCCGAAGGAGAAGCAGAATATCTGTTAGATTTATTGCGCGATCGCATCCCTCCTGGGGTAGATGAAGCCGCTTACATCAAAGCCGGATTTCTCACCGCCGTAGCCAAAGGTGAAATCAAATGTCCCTTGATTGTACCCCAAGCCGCAATCTTCCTTTTAGGAACCATGATTGGCGGCTACAACGTCCAATCCTTAGTCACCCTACTCAAAGCAAAAGATAGCAACATCGCCTCAGCAGCCGCTACCGCCTTAAGCAAGATTACCTTAGTCTTCGATAGCTTCAACGATGTCTTGCAACTAAGCGAAAAAAACCCCTATGCTAAACAAGTAATCGACGCTTGGGCAAACGCCGCTTGGTTCATCGGTCGTCCGAAAGTCCCCGAAACCATCAAAGTCACCGTCTTTAAAGTCCCCGGAGAAACCAACACCGACGACTTATCACCCGCCCCCCACGCCACCACCCGCCCCGACATTCCCCTTCACGCCCTCGCCATGTTAGAATCCCTCATGCCAGAGGGAATCGCAACCATCACCGAATTAAAGCAAAAAGGACATCCCGTTGCCTATGTTGGCGATGTCGTCGGCACAGGTTCCTCCCGTAAATCTGCAATCAACTCCTTACTTTGGCACATCGGCGACGACATCCCCTTCGTACCCAACAAACGAGCCGGAGGTTATATTTTAGGAGGAAAAATCGCCCCCATCTTCTTCAATACTGGCGAAGACTCCGGCGCATTCCCCCTCGAATGCGATGTCACCAAAATGAACACCGGAGATGTCATCACCATCCATCCCTACGCAGGCAAAATTACCAACGAAGCAGGCGAAACCATCTCCACCTTCACCCTCAAACCCGATACCATCCTCGACGAAGTTCGCGCAGGGGGACGCATTCCCCTACTTATCGGACGCGGCTTAACCGACAAAACCCGCGCCGCCATTGGCTTAGAAACATCAACCATCTTCACCCGTCCCCAACTACCAACCGACACCGGAAAAGGCTACACCCTCGCCCAAAAAATGGTCGGCAAAGCCTGCGGTTTACCCGGAGTTCGCCCCGGTACATCCTGCGAACCAATTATGACCACCGTTGGTTCCCAAGACACCACCGGACCCATGACACGCGACGAACTCAAAGAACTCGCTTGTCTCGGCTTCAACGCAGACTTAGTTATCCAAACCTTCTGTCACACCGCCGCTTATCCCAAACCCGTTGACATCCAAACCCACAAAAACCTACCCGACTTCTTCGCCACTCGCGGCGGTGTCGCCCTACGTCCCGGCGATGGTATCATCCATTCTTGGCTAAACCGGATGTTATTACCAGATACCGTCGGTACAGGTGGCGACTCCCACACCCGCTTCCCCTTGGGCATTTCCTTCCCCGCAGGTTCCGGCTTAGTCGCCTTTGCTGCGGCATTAGGTGTCATGCCTTTAGATATGCCCGAATCAGTTTTAGTCAAGTTTACCGGGGAATTGCAGCCCGGAGTAACCCTACGAGATATCGTCAATGCTATTCCTTGGGTAGCCATGCAACAAGGTAAACTCACAGTCGGCAAAGAAAATAAGCAAAACGTCTTCAACGGACGCATCATGGAAATGGAAGGTTTGCCCGACTTAAAAGTCGAACAAGCTTTTGAATTAACCGACGCAACCGCCGAACGTTCCTGCGCTGGTTGTACGATTAAACTAGGCGAAGAAACCGTCAAAGAATATCTTCGTTCCAACATTTCCTTAATGAAAAATATGATTGCGCGGGGCTATCAAGACTCGCGGACACTCGCCCGTCGCATCGCCAAAATGGAACAATGGTTGCAAAATCCCGAACTAATGTCCGCCGATGAAAACGCCGAATATACTGATGTCATTGAAGTCAACTTAAACGAAATCAAAGAACCAATTGTTGCCGCACCCAACGACCCCGATAATGTTAAATTAATGTCTGAATGTGCTGGCGACAAAATTGACGAAGTATTTATCGGTTCCTGCATGACCAATATTGGGCATTATCGCGCCGCCGCGAAAGTGTTAGAAAATGCTGGAAAAGTTAAAGGACGTTTATGGATTTGTCCACCAACTCGTATGGACGAAAAACAACTGCGCGAAGAAGGAGTTTATGGTGTATTTGCTGCGGCTGGGGCGCGGACAGAAATGCCCGGATGTTCTCTTTGTATGGGCAACCAAGCCAGAGTAGAAGATAACGCAACTGTCTTTTCTACTTCTACGAGAAACTTCAATAATCGTATGGGTAAAGGGGCGCGAGTTTATCTTGGTTCGGCAGAATTAGCCGCAGTTTGTGCGTTATTAGGACGCATTCCCACGGTGGAAGAATACCTGGAAATAATCACTGAAAAACTTGACCCCTTCGCCGATGAATTATATCGCTATCTCAACTTCGATCAAATTGCTGGATTTGAAGATGAAGGGCGAGTAATTCCTTTGGAAGAAATGCCCAAAATAGAAGACATTTTGGGTATGCCGACGGCGGCGGCTAAGTAGTTATAATTGGAGAGTGGGCTTTGGCTCACTCTTTGATTTTTTCTCCGTGTAGTTGAGTAATTATGCCCGCGAAGGATAGTTATCATGATGCTGTGAAAAATGCTTTAATTAAGGATGGTTGGGAGATTACCGCCGACCCTTATCCGATTAGATATCAAGAAATTCGACTTTTTGCTGACCTTGCTGGAGAAAAGACTCTTTCTGCTACGAAATCAGGAAAACAAATTGTGATTGAAGTTAAAAGTTTTCTGGGTCGTTCGGCAATGCGTGAATTTGAAACAGCGTTAGGTCAATATCTTATTTATCGCGCTTTTCTTTCTGTCAAGAAAGCTGATTATACAATTTATTTAGCGATTGGTAAAAAGATTCATGAAGATTTTTTTCAGCAAAAAGCGATTAAATTTATTTTGCAGGAATACCAAGTTTTTTTATTAGTTATTGATTTTGATAAGGAGGAAATTGTTGAATGGATAAGTTAACTTATTATCAAACTGTTATCAAAAAAATATTAAATGAATATGAACGAATTTCTTTACAAGTTCCAGTTTCTGGTATTGATGAGATTTTTGTGTTTGACGATAATAAGAGTCAGTATTTATGGTATAATGTGGGCTGGGACGAAGGAAAAAGAGTGAAAGGAATTACAATTTATGTAAGAATTAAAAATGAGAAGATTTATGTTGAGGAAGATTGGACAGAAGAAGGAATTGCAACTGATTTGTTGAGAGAAGGTATCCCGAAAGAAGATATTGTTTTGGGTTTCCATCCACCAGAGGCGAGAAAGTTTACCGAATTTGCGATCGCGTAGCTCAGGGTTGCAGCTAAATAGTTATAATTTTAGAGTGAGTCTTTGGATCTCACTCTCTAAAGCTCTTGTTTTTCCTTAATTTTATGCCAGCTAAAGATATTTATCATGATGCAGTCAAAAATGCTTTAATTAAAGATGGCTGGACAATTACAGACGACCCTTATACTATCCAATATGAAGATGCAGAACTTTATGCAGATTTAGCAATAGAAAAAAGAACTACCAACGAAGGAAGTGAGTGTAAAATTATTATTGAAATCAAAAGCTTTATTAATCCTTCGCTGATGAGTGCTTTTGAAATGGCGTTAGGTCAATATATTTTGTATCGTAATTTTCTAAGATTAACAAATAAAGATTATGAAATTTACTTAGCAGTTAGAGATACTGTATACAATACTTTTTTTCAAAGAAAATCCGTTAATGCAATTGTAAAAATTAATCAAATTGCTTTGGTTATTTTCAATAATGAAAAGGAGGAAGTCACACAATGGATAAGTTAACTAATTATCGCACTTTAATTAAACAAATACTTACCGAATACAATAATTTATCTTCTCAATCCTCTAGTTGTAAGACTGAAACTTGTTTGGTTTTTGACGAGAATAACGATCATTATTTATGGCTAACTGTTGACTGGGAAGGAAGTAAACGACATAAGTATACCCGTGTTCATATTAGGATTAAAAATAACAAGATTTATATTGAAGAAGATTGGACTGAGGAAGGAATTGCTACTGATTTATTAAGAGAAGGTATCCCGAAAGAAGATATTGTCTTAGCTTTCCATCCACCAGACGTGAGGAAGTTTACCGAATTCGCGATCGCGTAACTCAGAGTTGCCGCTAAATAGTTATCAATGATTTGAGATTGTATCAAGGATACAGGGAGGAGATATGCTGACGGTTGTTTCGCCCGAAAAACTTTATCTTTCAGCCGGGACAGTGATGCGATCGCCTGCTACCTGGCAGGAGTATCAGGCTCTATGTGAGCAGCGAGGTGATGGGTCTATTCCTCGACTTAAATATCGTTCTGGAGAAGTGTTGTTGATGTCGCCATTACCTAAACATGGTAGAGATGCCCATTTGATTGCGGCTATCATTACGACGTTACTGGATTTTCAAGCTCAGGAATATGACGCATTTACCCCCGTAACAATGCAACTGCCAGAAGAAAGTGGCATTGAACCAGACTATTGTTTTTATATTGACCATTGGCAAGCTATTTCAGGTAAAGAACGAATTGATTGGCTCAATGACCCGCCACCGGATTTGGTACTCGAAATTGACATCACCAGTTATTCTGACGTGCAGGATTATCTACCCTATGAAGTGCCGGAAGTTTGGCTGTTTCGCAACCAACAACTGCTAATTTATCAACTCCAGGGAAATGCCTATCTTGTGGAGTCCCAGAGTCGCTATTTTCGGGGGCTGAATCTGTCGGAAATAGTGACGCGCGCTTTGACGGTAGCCTATGAGCGGAACACAAGCGCGGCAATTCGGGAGTTGAGGCGGAGTTTGGAGTGATAGGGAGCGGCTCTGCATCCCTTGCTGCCCCTTTATCAAAGGGATGGATTTGCCTTGAGCCTTTATTACCTCAAGGCAGGTGGTGTTTCAAAATACGTTAAATTTTACCTGTGCATCATCTTCATTCCTCGATCGCCGATCAATTAGTTTAAGACTCGTGACTAGCGATCGCCTAAACTTCCCACAGCTATAATATTTGGCATCAACGCTTTTAAGTCGAAAACCCTTGACAAAATAGGCAAAATATGTTACTAGAACTGAAACGATTTACGATTCCACCAGGACAAAAAATCTGGTTACATAACGTAACTTGGCAGGAATTAGAAGAAATTTTAGTAGATTTAGGAGAACATCGTGGTTCGAGAATTGCTTATGACAACGGAACATTAGAAATTATGACTCCTTTACCAGAACACGAAATTAGTAAAGTATTTATCACTAACTTTGTAGAATGTCTTTTGGAAGAATTAGACATAGATTTTTATCCCCTTGGTTCGACTACTTTCAAGAATAAAGAAATGTTGAAGGGAATTGAACCAGATAACTGCTTTTACATCGAAAATGAAGCAGCAGTGAGAGGCAAAAATCGACTCGATCTAACAGTTGATCCACCGCCAGATTTAGCATTAGAAATTGATGTTACTTCTCGAACCCATCCTAATATTTATGCAGCGTTAGGTGTGACTGAATTATGGCGTTTCGAGAAAGGAAAGTTACAAATTAATGTGTTGCAAGCTGGCAAATATACGGAAGTCGAATTTAGTCCTCATTTTCCTAATTTTCTTCTACAGTCAGCTATTCCCCAATATTTAGATCGGGTAAAAACTGAGGGAAGAAATAAGACGATGAAAGCATTTCGCGCTTGGGTGAGAGAGCAAATCGCTTAATAAAATTACTATTACTGCTGAGTTATTTTTAGGTACTCTTTAAATACTTTAGATAGGGTTTGCTGAAGAATTGTCAAAGGCTGAGACAATTGAATCTCTAACCACTAAACTTCGGCAGATGATTCCTGAATTAATGCTGCTGAACAATATTGTTCCGGCTAATTACCAAGGATTTCTACCGAAGCGTGTCGATGGGCTTGATTTTCAGCGATCGCGCAGACGAGAATGGGATGAGTAATCAATTTTTATTGTCTAGAGCAATGGTAAATCATTCGCGAAATTTGTTGTAGAGACGTTGTATGCAACATCTCTACATTTCTCGGAAAATTGTGCCACAATCAACAAATAAGGATTTACAGCAGGAAAAAAAATCGTGTTTGGCAAAATACGACAGATATTTAGTGGTGGAGAAAATCAACCGACTAACTCTTTAGTTGGAAAAGTGCTACGGCAACGTTACCAGATTACTGAAGAATTGGGAAGCGGTGGCATGGGGGAAACCTATGTCGCAATTGATTTAGATATTCCCACTAGCCCGAAACCTAAATGTGTTGTCAAGCGAATTAAGCCGCAACAAAAGCACAATCCTCATATTATCCGTTTGTTTCGTGAAGAAGGCGCAGCCCTGTATAAATTGTCGCAAAATTATGACCGCATAAACTCGTTTGATTGGTAACTGAACAAAGGCGGCTGCTTCGTTCGGGGTAAAAATTGCTGACATTTTTCAGGATAAAATTGTTCCCTTTACAGGGAATAGTTTAGCATAGTCTGAGAAAAATGAGGTAAAGAATACAGGATAGGCTGGAGAAGCTTGATTGTCCAAGAAGTATCTTCACTTGGTAGAAAATAAGCTTAGATCGGTCATTTGATGATCTAATTAGCATATCGCCCTTGCTGGGGTTTTTCTGAAGCTAGTTACAAAAGTATTCTTTGCTGAACTAAGTTGGAGACAGGTTGTACTTGACACTGACTTTGCGGTAACTCTGTGGTTATCTTTGATTAAGTTAAAATTGAAAGAGAGTCATTGCACCAAGCACCAGTGATGTCAAAATTTTAGCTATGCCATTAAAGTGAGGAGTAAAGAAGTTTGCCCACAGCAGCACAAGCAATTCAAGCTGCAATTTTGTGTCAGTGGTTGTCAAATGGATACCAGCCGATTAATATTTTTCGTTACGATGCGAAAATCAAAACCCTTTATCTGCAAGCTGGTACTACTGATGATATAGCGCTCATTGTTTTCCCAGACGGAAGTTGGAGTTTTGTCTAATGAATAATTTAAAACAAATGACTACCGCGCAACTCAAACAGTATCTTTCTGAGAATAGAAATAATAACTCTCGATTTAGCGAAGCTTTAAGCGAGTTAATGAGTCGGAATTCTAACCCGACAGTTTACCCACCAGATTTACCTTTGGAAGAAATTGAGCGAGTCATGCAAGATAAAATCAAGGAAGTTCGTCAAGCTAATCAAAGTGAATAGACATTACGGGTAATGTCTATAGAGAATATTTATAGCTATTAAGTCCCATTATGACTACATATTACGAAGTCCTGAATCAAGTTCAAAACCTGACTCCTGATGAACAATTGCGGTTACTAGAAGAACTAGCAAGTATCGCACGTCATCGTCTTGCATCCAACGTTAATCAAACACCACCAGTTAGTCAAAAATGGCAAGGATTTTTACTAAAGTGCGTCGATGGGCTTGATTTTCAGCGATCGCTCAGACGAGAATGGGATTAGTAATCAATATCTACTCTAGTAATCGTTTCTCAAAGTATATCCTTGAATTTTAATACAAGGTCTTAATTCAATTTCTATCCTCGTCTTTATCGCGTTAATTTGAGGTGCGACAGTAAAAGCAAATTTACCCCTTTCGCGATCGATAATTTCTAGACTTTCTACCAATTCATAGGTAAATGTTAATAAGGAGTTTTCAGCAACTTTTAGATCGATTTGTACCGACTCTTGAATTATATCTATCCCAAATCTGATGAATGTTCCCGCTTCATCCTGAGTTTCGTAACACCAGTAACCATCTTCGGGATTAGCAATTTTCGGTTCTGTCCAGAATAGTTCTAGTAAGGTTAAATGGTCAAGTTTTTCTCGTAACTGCATTTTCATTTTAATCTCCACCTCCATAAAATTCTGCACTCACGAATCTTCGCGTTCCATCTGACATTATTTCCCAAGAACGTTTGACTTTAGCAAATTTACTGGAGCTTCCCGTAAGCAAAGATTCACGTATTTCAATTTTAGCTTCTTTTACTATATTTAGATCGGAAACAAACTTTAGAGAGGAAAAGAGACATGGATTATACCACATCTCTAGAGAAAATTATACTCTCAGTTGATTACTCAACTTCCATAAAATTCTGCACTTACGAATCTTCGTGTTCCATCTGTCATTATTTCCCAGGAACTTTTGACTTTAGCAAATTTGCCGGATCTTCCTGCAAGCAAAGACTCACGGACTTCAATTTTAGCTTCTTTTACTATACCTGTTCTATCTCTAAAGGTTTTAGTAAATTCCTGAGTAATATTATTAGGAGTTTGCATAACTTGCTGAAGATGATCTATAATTATTTCTCTATCTTCGCTAGTATTCCAAAAACCTAATCGCTGGATTTGCTGAAAATTACTAGCAGCGCGAGGAGTATTATGAGCATCTGAGGCAATATTTTGATTAAATAAATAATCAATTTTTCTTTTATCCATTCTTGTTTCTTTCCTGTATTTTTATTAATTAATAAATTGTGAAAGCAGGAAAGAGTAAAAGAATTAAGGATAGAGAATTTGTCAGCTATCTTTTTATATTATCCAAGCTTAGTTACTATTCATTATAATAAGTTGCAACTAATTAATTTGTGCTAACAATAAATATCATAACAGATTTTTATCGAAAGAGCAAAGAAATTTTAGATTGATTATCGAAATAGAGAATAAGAGACGTTGCATGCAACGTCTCTACAAGGGAGGATGAATTAATCAATTCCCTCGATTCTATCTTCGACTTCTTGGTACAATTCGCGCAAACGATCTAAATTCCCTTCGCTGGTTTCCCAGTAACCGCGTCCGTTTACTTCTAATAATGTACCGACTAATTTGCGGAAGGAATTTGGGTTCAAATTCATCAACCGCTTGCACATTTCGGGGTCGTCGATAAAGGTGGTATTTACATCTTCATATACCCAATTATCTACTGCGCCTGCGGTTGCTGACCAGCCCATTGTATTTACCAGTCGCTTCGATAACTCCCGAACTCCTTCATAACCGTGGTTCAGCATTCCCTCGTACCATTTCGGGTTCAACAGTTTTGTCCGCGCATCTAAACGTACTGTTTCTTCTAAACTCCGTACTTGTGCGTTTGCTGTGGTAGTGTCGGCAATGTATGCACTCGGTTTCTTGCCATCTTTGCGTAAACTGGCGACAATTTTGGTGGGGTCGGAATCGAAATAGTGGGAAACGTCGGTTAAGCTAATCTCCGAGGAATCCAAATTTTGGAACGTCGCATCGGCTGTTTTTAAAGCAGCTTCAAAGACATCCCGCTTTTCATCCATCATTCCTGGATTATCGGAATTGAATGCAAATGATTTGCGCTTCAAATACATTTCTTGTAACTCCGATTCTTCCTCCCAAGTGCTATTTTCCACCGCGAGGTTGACATTAGAAGAATAGGAACCAGAAGCATTAGAAAAGACGCGAGTTGCTGCTTGACGCAGATTAATTCCCATCTCTTCAGCTTGTGCTAAAGCGTGTTTGCGAACAAAGTTCATTTCTGTTGGTTCGTTCGCTTCCGCAGCCATTTTCACCGCTTGGTCGAGCAAATTCATTTGGTTGATAAACAAATCGCGGAACACACCGGAACAATTCACGACTACATCAATGCGCGGACGACCTAATTCTTCGAGAGGTATCAACTCTAACTTATTCACTCGTCCCAACGCATCGGGTACAGGTTTTACCCCAACCATCCACATAATTTGCGCTAAGGATTCGCCGTAAGTCTTAATATTATCTGTACCCCACAAGACACAAGCGATCGTTTCTGGGTACTTGCCGCCATTCTCTGCCTTTTGTCGGTCTAATAAGCGGTCTACAACAATTTTCGCGGATTTGACCGCCGCTAACGTCGGAATCGATTGGGGGTCTAAGGCGTGGATATTTTTGCCTGTTGGTAAGACATTCGGATTGCGGATGGGGTCGCCTCCGGGTCCGGGAAGGACATATTCGCCTTCTAATGCTTGGAGTAAAGCCCCCAGTTCGTTATCTGCACAAACCTGCTGTAAACAAAACTCCAGATATTCAAACAAAGGTTTGAGGGTTTCTGGTTTAATTTGGGTGTAACCGAGGTCGTGTAACGCTTCAGTCCAAGGTTCTTTTTTACCCATTTTGAAGAAATTGAGTTTCGCAACTTTAGCGATGCGTCCATCTGCGTCTACTTGCGCTTGTACTAAACCAGCAACAGCCGCGCGAGTGGCTAAGGTAATCTCTTGCAAGAGTTGGACATCTTCCAGGATACCTTTGTCGCTGTTACGATAAATCTCCTCAATATCTCGTCCCAGACTTTCGGCGATAATCCGAGGTAGACTCAGCATACCTTCTTCTTCGCGATCCAGAGCAGCAATATTGACTAAAGTAGCGATCGCTTCTTCTGCTGTTGGTGGTTTCCCAATGACGTGCAAACCACAAGGCAATAACCGCGATTCGATCTCCATTAATTTACGATACACCGAACCGACGATATTATCTCGCTCTTCGGAACTCATATCTTTTGCGTCAACTTCTGGTAAATCGATATCCTTATCTAAATTCACCAGCCGACACTTATCCATAATCGTATTCACGATCGCTACACCGCGTCCTGTATCTTTAAGAGTTTGATAAGAACCAATCAACTCACTCAACTCTTGCAAACCCTTATACAAACCCGCATTTTCCGCCGGAGGAGTCAAATAAGAAATCGTTTCTGCATAACTCCGACGTTTAGCGATCGTCGCCTCACTAGGATTATTCGCCGCATAATAATACAAATTGGGGATCGTACCAATCAAATTATCTGGATAACATTCCCCTGACATCCCCATCTGTTTCCCGGGCATAAATTCTAGCGAACCGTGAGTCCCGAAATGCAGCACCGCGTCAGCTTGCCAAATTTCTGACAAATAAGTATAGTAAGCTGCAAACCCATGATGGGGCGAAGCCGAACGCGAGAACAACAACCGCATTGGGTCCCCTTCATAACCAAACGTCGGCTGCACCCCAATAAAGACATTCCCAAATTCTTTACCGTAAACCAGCAAATTCTGTCCGTCAGTATTCAAATGTCCCGGCGCTTCGCCCCAGTTCTCCTCCAAACGCTGATAATATGGTGTCAAGCGCTCGTATTCCATCACCGACATCCGATAAGCAATATTCAACTCTGGCGAACTATACTGAGCTTGAGCATCGTGAATTACCTGCTGCATCAACTCTCCAGGCGAATCCGGTAAATCCTGGACGTCATAACCATTATGTTTGAGCGATCGCATTACTTCGTAAATTGAGCCAAATACATCCAAATAAGCTGCCGTTCCCACGTTACCTTTATCCGGTGGGAAACTAAAGACGGTAATTGCTACTTTCTTATTCAGTTTCGGCTTCCGGCGCAAATTCGCCCATTTCAGCGCCCGTCGCGCTATAGCTTCGATCCGATCTTGGAGTGCGATCGCGCGTCCTGTTGCGCCATCTCTACCTGATAAAATAATTGGTTCGATCGCCCCATCCAACTCTGGAATCGCAATCTGTAACGCAACCTGAATGGGGTGCAGCCCCAAGTCAGAATCCTCCCATTCCTCCGTAGTTTGGAACACAAGGGGCAAAGCCACCATGTAAGGTTTATTTAAACGTTTTAACGATTCGATCGCCTTGGGATGGTCTTGTCGTGCGGGTCCACCCACCAACGCAAAACCAGTCAAAGAAATTACTACATCAATCAGAGGCGTTTTTTCCTTCCGTGTCGTGGTATCCCAGAAAAACTCATCCACAGGCTTAGAAAAATCTAATCCCCCAGCAAACACCGGAATCGTTCTCGCCCCCATCGACTCCAATTCTTGTACCATTGCGACATAATGAGCGTCATCTCTGGTAACTAAATGGGTTCGTTGTAAGACTAAACCTACACAGGGCGCAAGGGGGTCTTTTAAATCCTTCGGAATATCCGTGCGAGAATTAAACCAAGCGAAGTATTCTTCTACATTCTCAAACATCTTCGGTGCGAGAGGATGCCAAATACCCATATCGGGATATACTACGGGATCGGAATATTTAATATTTTCCCTAGCAACTGAACCGGGTTGTCCATCCTTAGACTTCAAAACATATTTATCCGCCAACATTAACAGGAAGTTTGCCAGGTTTTCGTCCGAACCTCCTAGCCAATATTGGAACGAGAGCATAAAATTACGAGCATCCTGTGCCTTATCAATCGGCATATATTTCAGGACTTTCGGCAATGTCCGCAACAGTTTGAGCATACCATCTTGGAAACTAGACCCAGATTGTTCTTTCCGCTTCCGCATAAATTGCGCGATCGCACTTTTACTCTGTCCTAATTGTGCCATCGAAAAGCTGCCCAATTTATTTAAGCGCATTACTTGGGGCATTGAGGGAAAGACGACGGCTGCGTCCAAGCGATCGCGATGGGGTTGTACTGCTTCTACTACTTTATCCGCTAAATCTTCAATAAAAATCAACGAAGCAATAAATATATTCGCCTCGGCAATATCTCGCTTAAAATCTTCGTAATTGTCCTTGTCGCGCAACTCTTCGATTAAGTAGCCACTGATTTCAAAAGCTACATTAGTATAATTCTCATTCAGCGATCGCACGGCGGCTGATAATGTGCTTTGATACTGAGGCTCTAGCACGACATAGACCACCTTGACAAGCGATCGTCCATTTAGGTTATCTGGTGCTATGTGGCGAATGGTGGACTTTACTGATGTGAACATTCAGTTATTCTCCTTCGTTGAAGCAATGGCTGGTAAAGATACAGACACGCTCTTTGTCGCGTCAGATCGAGGCTTCAGCAGTTTATCACCATTGACTGCTGAAAAAAGGCACTTAGGATTTTTTTATCAAAAAATGTTTACCTTTTAGCTATTTTCTGCTTGATTTGACACAATTCGATAACAATTTTGCAAATTTTCTTTACAATTATTTACAAATATGTGAGTGTTTACTCTTTGAGATTGGGGATTGGGGATTAGGGATTAGGGATTAGGGATTAGGGAGACAAGGAGTATAAACTGATAACTGATAACTGATAACTGTTCACTGAACCCAGTCACCAGTCCCCAGTCCCCAGTCCCAAACAAAATGGTAAAGTATGACATCCTGATTTTAGCTAACGGACCCGGAGAAGTAACGACTTGGGTGCGACCTGTGGTGAAAGCTTTACGAGAAAAGTTAGCTAGTCAGACCAGACAAATCAGAATCTCGGTGGTATTATCTCCTTGTAGTCATGCTACCGGAACTGAAGCACAAGTCGCGCAAAGTTACCCAGAAGTAGACCGAACGCAAGCAGCAAAGGATTTTTTCCCGTTTTTACTTTGGGGGAAAACGGCTCAAAATTGGGACTGGTGCGATAAGGGCGTGGTAGTCTTTTTAGGCGGGGATCAATTTTTTCCCGTTGTTATCGGTAAGCGTTTGGGTTATCGTACAGTTATTTACGCTGAAGTGGAAGCACGTTGGTATCAGTTCGGCGATCGCTTCGGGGTCAGGAAACCGGAAATAATTGCGAAAGTGCCAGAAAAATACCATCCTAAGTTTACCGTAGTTGGCGACTTAATGGCAGATATTGCCCAGGTGAGCGATGAGAGAGAAGAGGAAATAATTGGTATTTTACCGGGATCGAAGAGTTTGAAGCTAATTCCGGGAGTACCATTTACTTGTGCGATCGCCGAATACATTCATTCTCAACGTCCGCAAACTCGTTTTGTCATCCCAGTTGCACCGACGCTCGATATAGAAACTTTAGCACGATTTGGCGATCGCCAACATAACCCAGTAATTCCTAAATTCGGTAATGTTAGTGCTAAATTAGTTACCGATGAATCTCACTTTTATCTCGAAACAATTAACGGTTTAAAAATAGAACTTTTCACCGAATTTCCTGCTTACGAATTATTAGCCAAATGTTCTCTTTGTTTAACTACGGTTGGCGCTAATACAGCCGAATTAGCTGCTTTAGCTGTCCCAATGATCGTTTTACTACCGACACAACAATTAGATGTGATGCGAGCCTGGGATGGCATCCCGGGTCTACTTGCTAATTTACCACTAATCGGTGGTAATTTCGCCAAAATAATTAACTGGTTAGTCTTGCGAAAAAAACACTTTTATGCTTGGGCTAACATTTGGGCGAATGCGGAAATTGTACCAGAATTAGTAGGAAATTTGCAAGCAGAAGATGTCGCTGGAATGGCGATCGATTATTTAGAAAATCCAACAAAATTAGAGTCAATGCGCGAGAGACTCAGACAAGTACGCGGAGAAATTGGTGCAGCCGAAAAATTAGCTAAGATAATTGGGGAAGAACTGGAAATAATCAACTAAATTTTAGTTTAAGATTGGTCAATCAAATCGACAATAGCTTGGTCTTCAAAATTAGCAGCAAGCTCTAAAATTCGCTTGACAAAAGCTTGATATTGTGGATTAGCCCTTTGCAGAGAGATCGCTTCAGTTTCAATTTGTTCGATATCGCCAATTTTCGCCGCCGCATAAATTATTTGCAATAGTTCTTTAGGAGGTAAAATCAAATCAGCAGGTGTAGTTTCTCCTAAAGAAAGATCCTCAGCAGAATCAAGCTTATTTTCTGCATAAATCCATTGTAAATCGAGATATTTTTCTAAACAGAGTAAAAGTTTTTCCACCTCCACAGGTTTAGGAAGAAAATCATGGCAACCTGACTCAACACTTTTAGCTCGATCTTCATTCAAAACACTTGCGCTAGAAGCAATAATAATCGTCCTTCGATAGCGTTGAGATTGACGCAAACGGCGGCTAAATTCAAAACCATCCAAGACAGGCATTACTAAATCAGTAATAACTAAATCAGGCTCAAAATCAGCAACTAAATTTAATCCTTCCTCACCATTAGAAGCCACAGCACAATTAAAATTTAAACAAGTCAAAAGTTCGCATAAAAAATCACGATTAACTTGTCGATCGTCAACAATCAAAATTTTGCGTACTTTGCCATGATAACTAACGATCTTACCGCGTTCGGTAAAAGTAATATTATGTTTCCATTCATGAGAGATTGGCAACTCAACATCAAACCAGAACGTACTACCTTGACCTAGAATACTACTAACTTCTAAACTACTACCCATCATCCGAACAATTTTTTGAGCGATCGCCAATCCTAAACCAGTACCTTCACTGCGACGAGAATATAAACCTACTTGTTCAAAAGGTAGAAAAATACTTTCAAGTTTCTCTGCTGGAATACCAACACCTGTATCTTGAACTGAGAAACGCAGGGAAACAACCGAAGAATTAATTTTCAGCTTACGGACAGAAAAAGTCACAAAACCTAGATCGGTAAATTTAATTGCATTGCTTAATAAATTAATCAAAACTTGACACAAACGTTTATCGTCAGCGCAGACTACTTCTGGTAAATCATTGTCAGGGACATAGTCAAAATCAATACCCTTTTGTTCGGCACGAATACGGGACATTTCTACTACACCAGATAAACAAGAAGGGAGATTAAAATTTTGGGGATAAAGCTCCATTTTGCGAGCTTCAATTTTAGAAAAATCGAGAACATCATTAATTAAATTTAACAAATGAGTTCCACACTGCTCGATAATTTTAATAGCTGAACGATGGAAATTAAGGTCTTCAGCGCGTTGCAAAATTTGAGTATAGCCTAAAATCCCATTAAGAGGAGTACGCAATTCGTGACTCATATTAGCGAGAAATTCGCTTTTTGCTTGGTTAGCAACTTCGGCTGCTTCTTTCGCTATTTTTAAATTTTCTTGGGCTTGTTGACGATAGTAAGCTTCGATCGCCAGAGTAACTAAATTCCCAAGAGAACGAGCAAAACTTTCTTCCTCAATAGTCCAACTGCGGAGTTGATTAATCTGTTCGAGACAAAAACTCCCAACTGTTTGACCGTTACTCCGAATAGGAATTTCTAAAATTGAGGTAATATTTAAAGGAATTAGATAAGATTCCCTAAACTCACAAGTACGTCGATCGTTTTGCGCATCGCTAGCAGCAATAACTTGTTCAGTTTGTAGAGCCTGAAAATAATTAGGATAGTCTGCAAGATGCAAATCTGGTTCCAAGGAATGAGAATTTGAACTTAACTGATAAAGATCCAGACAAGACCAATGCAAATTATTTTCTGGTTCGGATAACCAAATGCTAACTCGTTCGGTAAAGGTGGTTTTAGCACAAGCTTCAGTGACTTTTTGCAAGTTAGTTTGTAAGTTTCCTTGACGTAATGCAGGATCGGCAGTAAGTTCTGCTAAAACCCGATTTTGATTACTTAAAATCGTATTTTTGGCTTCTAAAGCAGTTTGAGCAAGAACGCGATCGCTGATATCAGTGATTACACCATAGGAAAAAATTTCGCCTCGTTCGTTGCGACAGATAGTAGCATCAGCTTGACACCAGCGTATTTCACCATTAGTCTTTAAAATACGTCCTTGGTAATGCCAAGATTTTTCTTCCTCAACTGCGGCTGCAACAGAAGAAGTTAAATAATTTTCTCGGTCCTCGGGATGTACTGCTTCAATCCAGTTATTAAAGTCTTCAGCGATCGCAACAGCACTCACCCCTGTAAGATCGATAATGCGATCGCTGACATAGTCGATTTGCCAATTACCATTGCGATAACTAGATTGGTAAATTACTCCTGGCATTTGACTGGCGATCGCCGTAAAACGCTCTTCACTTTTTCTTAAGGAAGCTGTTTCTTGTCGTACTCGTTCCTCTAACTCTTGATTGGCTTTTTTCAATTTCAGTTCTGCCTGTTTATTTTCTGTCACTAAAGCTTTCAAAACTAGGGTAGTGACAGTAACAACACCAATAAAAGATTGCAGTAACACCAGCGATTGATGATTTAACTCTAAGATTGATAAAGCGATATTCGGATTGTGAATTTTATTAACAAAGGAACCGTAACCTTGGGCAGTAGCAATAATAGCAATCAAAACAGCGATCGCTATTAATAAGGTTACAATTGAAGCTTCAAAGCGAAATGCTGCCCAAATAAGCACTGGGATCAGCATATATTCTACCGGATAACTTTGCCCAAAAGCCAGGTAACTAATAGCAAGTAAAACTCCAAGTAATAGCCAAAACTCCCCCAGAAAATTTTTCCATAATTTTCTCTGATTTTTTCCCCAAGTTAATAATAAAGGTGTAAAAACAAGAATACCCACTACATTTGCCGTCCACCAAGTTTGCCAATATTCGCCGTAGTTACTCCAAGGAGTTTGACCAGCCAGGCAAAGTGCTGTTATGCCGATAGTTGCACTTACTGTTGGACTGATTAGGGCAGCAAGAAAGATAAATTTAAATAAGTTTTGAGATTTGTCTAACCAGTAACGATAACCGATAAAACGGTTGACTAAAAATGCACCAATTAAAACTTCTGTCGTATTAGCTATTGGAATAATTACTGCGATCGCTAAACCAACAAGTGTCGGTTCTTGTGTGGTAATTACTAAGAGCAAACTGCTCAGAAAAATACCGGGTAAAAGTCGATATCCCCAAAGCAAAACTGCCGCGATCGCTAAACCAGAACCGGGCCAAATTACGCTCACTTTTCCTGATAATGTAGCTAAAGATAGAGCTAGTTGTGCTATGACAAAGTAAGTTACAGTTACTATCCCGATCCCTAGGAGAGTTTTTGGTATAGAATATAATTGAGATTTTCCTAAGCTTTTCATGATGAATCACCTCAAGTAGTTATTCTCAAGTTTTAGCTCGATTGTATTGGTAAAATGACCCTAAATTCAGTTCCTTCTCCCTTTTTTGAGGAACAGGCGATCGTTCCGCCATGTTTATCTTCGACAATTTCACGTGCAATAGCTAGCCCCAAACCTGTACCTTTACCTACTTCTTTGGTCGTAAACAAATAGTCAAAGATTTTTGCTTGTACTTCTGGTTCGATCCCGATGCCATTATCTCTAATTATAATCATAATTTCTGGTTCTGTTGGTAACAATTTGGTTTCAATTATCAAGCAATTTGGATTGGCTTGGATCTCAGCAAAACTAACTCCACAATTAGCTGCTTCAACAGCATCAATTCCATTAGAAAGTAAATTCATAAATACTTGATTTAGCTGTCCGGGATAACAATCAATTTCTGGTAAATTACCGTATTTTTTCTTCACTTCAATTGCCGGACGATTGCGATTAGCTTTGAGCCGATGTTTCAGAATTAAAAGGGTACTATCAAGTCCTTCGTGAAGATTGAATTTTACTTTCTTATTTAAGTCAGCACGAGAAAAAGTCCGCATGGAATGGCTAATTTGCAGAATACGTTTGGTTCCTGACTGCATTGAAGTGATAAGTTGACAAAAATCTTTAGTTAAATAATCCAATTCGATAGCTGCCATTTTCTCAGCAATTTCTGTCGCAGGTTCGGGATAGTATTTTTGATATAATTGAATTAAATTAATCAAGTCTTGGGCATATTCTTCTGCATGAGTCAGATTGCCAACAATAAAGCTAATTGGATTATTAATTTCATGAGCAATTCCGGCAACTAATTGTCCTAAAGAAGACATTTTTTCATTTAAAATTAATTGAGATTGAAGTTTTGCAAGTTGGCTAGTTCGGTCTAAAACTTTTTGTTCTAATTGAGTATTAAGTTCGCTTAAGCGCTCGTTTTTTTCAGCCAGTTCTTTCCTTAAGAAACAAAGTTGCAAATGGAGGTTAATTCTCGCTAATACTTCTTCCTGCTGGAAAGGTTTAGTAATATAATCTACTGCTCCTAGTGAAAGACCTTTGACTTTGTTTTTTGTGTCAGCCAAAGCGGTCATAAAAATAATAGGTAAATCGTGATATTGAGGATTTTCTTTCAAAAAACGACAGGTTTCAAAACCATCAATTCCTGGCATCATGACATCTAATAAAATCAAGTCAGGAATTGCGACTTCTACTTTTTTCAGAGCATCTTTACCGTCTTTTGCCACCAAAACTCTAAATCCTGCGTTCTTCAAAAAATTAAAGAGAACTTTAATGTTGGTGGGATTGTCATCGACAATTAGCAGGGTGGTTTGTTGGTCAAGATTCATAAATTAGTTAATCGTTAAAAAAAGGTGAAGGCGATCGTTTAAAAGTTGGGTTGCTTGTTGGCTAGAAATAGGTTTGGCAAAAAGATATCCTTGTCCAAATTCACATTCTAATTCAATTAATTTGGCTAGCTGTTCTTCCGTTTCAATTCCTTCGGCAACTACATCTATTCCGAGATTATGGGCGAGAGAAATAATTGTTTGGACAATCTGGGTTCCCTCGGAGTTTTCTTGCAAACGGAGGATAAAAGAACGGTCAATTTTCAAAGTATCTAGAGGAAAAGAATGTAGGCGACTTAAGGAAGAATAACCAGTACCGAAATCATCAATGCAAAGTTTAATTCCTAAGTTGTGAATTTGATGAAGAAACTGGATGGCTTTACTAGCGGTTTCTAAAAAAACACTTTCGGTAATTTCAATTTTGATAAATTGGGGAACAATTTCGGCATGATTTAATATTAAACTAATTTGCTCAAAAAGTTCCGATTTCTGAAATTGAGTTGGCGAAAAATTAACATTGATTGTGGGTAAATTTTGGGCACCAAATTGATTTTGCCAATTTTTTAATTGTTCGCAAGCTAACCGAAAGCCTAAAAGATCGAGTGCTTGAATTTGTCCAATTTCTTCTGCTAGTGTAATAAATTTTGCTGGAGAGAGAAGTCCTTCTTCGGGATGTCGCCAGCGCATTAAGGCTTCAAAACCAACGAGTTTTTGGGTAGCAAGCTCAAAAATTGGTTGATAATAAAGACAAAATTCTTCTTGTTTGATTGCACGCTGCAAATCGGCTTCTAGTTGAATTCTTGCTATGGCTTTAGTTTGCATTTTAGCAGTTAGAAAAACATAATTACCTCTGCCTCTAGCTTTGGCTTGATACATAGCGATATCAGCATCTCTTAAAACTGCTGTGGGTTGAAGATAACTAGTAATTGAAGGAACAATACCAATGCTAGCATCTAAGAATACTTGATAGTTGGTCATATAAAAAGGATTTCTCAGTTGTGATAGAAGATGATTGGCGATTTTGTTTAGTCGATCTAATTGCCATTTACCCGCTAATAAAATCAAAAATTCATCTCCTCCTAATCGAACTATGTTGGCGCTAGAATCGAGGCTTGTTTGTAGCCGCTTGGCAACTTTTTTAAGTAATTCATCTCCCTGGAGGTGTCCGAAGCGATCGTTAATACTTTTAAAGCGATCTAAGTCGAGAAATAAGACTGCGCAATCACGCTTTAAAAGTTGCTCTGTTCCGAGAATTTCCGATAAATGTTGCATTAACCAAGCACGATTTAATAAACCTGTCAGTAAATCGTGAGAAGCTTCGTAAATTAGTTTTTCTTCTCGTGCTTGTAATTTTTGTAGAGTTTCGTTTAATTTTCGAGTACGTTCGATAACTCGCTGTTCTAGTTGTTGATTGAGTTGTTTTAATTGGTTTTCAGCAGTTTTTCTGGCGGCAATTTCTTGGGTTAATTGCTGATTTGTTTCTTGGAGAGTGGAAGTTAATTCGTGTAGTCTTAGGTGTAGGGAAATACGACTTAAAACTTCTTCTTGTTGGAAAGGTTTGGTAATATAATCTACTGCTCCTAAAGCAAAACCTTGTATTTTATTGTCTAGGTCGGCAAGGGCTGTCATAAAGATGATGGGAATGTGTTGGGTGGCTGGATTTTTTTTCAGACGACGACAGACTTCAAAGCCGTCAATTGTTGGCATTCTGACATCCAACAAAATTAAATTTGGAGAAATTTCGGTTAATTTTCTTAAGGCATCTTCTCCATTTGTTGATACTAAAACTCGAAAACCTGTAGATTTTAAGAAGTTAAATAAAATTCGGAGATTATTGGAGTTGTCATCAACGATAAAAATTAAGTTTGGTTGATTGACTTTCATCTCAAAAAATGGGGTAAGTTCAATCTAAGAAAAAAAAATCCTTGACGTAGTTAGTCAAGGAAAGAAATTTAGTCAGTTGATTAGATTTAAAAAGATCCGATCGCGTTTTTTCCACTCTACTTTCAGGAAAAAGTTAGAGTTGGCAATGGCTAGACTAATTTGCCGGGCTGGTGCCGCGTAAATTTGTTTGGCAATGGTCATTGTTTGAGCGAATCTTAAATATTTTGGTAATATTGAGATAGTCGCACTTCTTGGCGACTCGAAATAGCTGCTTGAAAAAAGTAAGATATAATACATTAAGTTGTTTTTAATTACTACTTGTTATCTGAATAGCTTAAATCTAGGCTGTGCTGTTTCTGAATCTATCACTCAGTAAGTTATTTTATAACTTATATTTATTTTAAGTGCAATGATTTGGGGAAGCAATTTAGTTTTAGTGGTTCAGAGTGGGTAATGTGGTGTTCTAAAATACATTGAAGAAAAATCTCTGCTAGTGAGGCGATCGCGATATTTTTCTCTCTTCAGAAAAAATACTTAACTGATGAGAACTTGTTGCTTTTTGGCGAGAAAAAGCGGCAAAACTGAGATCGAGAGGTAAAGCAAGGGTAATTTGGCAAGGAGCGAGCAAAATTACATTTGAGATTGACGCCCCAACTCGTAAACGCCTAAAGCCATACAAGCAAGTATACCTGTGCTGATTGCCCAACTTTGACCGAGACTAACTTCAATACCCCAGTTGCAGAAAATTCCGGCGCCTAAAAAGGGAAAAATACTCAACAGCGAAGCGTAAAAAGCATTTTGAGACTCTCTAGCGGGGCGAGTTTTCTCGAATTCCTCCGCAGAAAAGTAGAGCGATCGCTCGGCGAAATTTAACCATCGGTTAATTTGTTTAGCGATCCAATCTCTTAGTGACGGTAAAAACAAATATAAAGCAAGCGCCCAGAGAGAAACTCCTGCAATAGTGGTAGTATCCAAATTGAGTTGAAACGGAACAAGCATATCGAGTTATCAGTTATTAGTTATCAGTTATCAGTGTATCTTTCTTGACTTCCCCCTCCTCATTGTTTTTCTTTAATCACCACTCTCCAGTTTCAGAATTGCTAATCTACCAGCGTATATTGGCAAGCAGTATAGCTTCTGCGGATTGGCGATTGAGTGGGGGGGAGAAAAAGTATCCTTGGGCTTTTTGACAGGATAAAGCTTTGAGTTGGGCGAGTTGCTGGGGAGTTTCAACTCCTTCAGCGATCGCTTCCATGCCGAGTTGGCGTGCTAAGGTGATAATTGTTTCGACGATTTGGCGATTTGAGCCGCGTACGGCAAGATCGGTGCAGCCCTCTCCAATCCGATTGACAAAGGAGCGGTCGATTTTCAGGGCGTTAACGGGAAAACGATATAAATAACTCAAGGATGAGTAACCCGTACCGAAGTCATCGATCGAGAGTTGTATTTTTCTGGATCTGAGCTGGTGCATTAAAGCGATCGCTGATTCGACGTTTTCGACAAGCATACTTTCGGTTAGTTCTAAGGTTAGATTGCTGCCGTCTAGTTGTGTAGCCGCGAGAATTTCGTCAATTTGTGCGATTAAGTCGGTTTCTCGCAGTTGTTGCACGGAAAGATTAATGCTCATTCTCAACGGCTGTTGACGAGGAAATTTTTCTTGCCAAGTTTTCGCCCTTCGACAAGCTTCGTGTAGCACCCATTTACCGATGGGAACAATCAATCCGGTTTCCTCAGCAATGGGGATAAACTCATCAGGAGAAACTAAACCTCGCTGGGGATGCTGCCAGCGAATTAGTGCCTCAAAACCTGTCAGCATACCTGTAACTAAGGAGACAATAGGTTGATAATAAACTAAAAACTCCTGATTTTCTAGTGCTTGACGTAAATCATTTTCTAGTTGTAATTGTTGAAGGGCGCGGAAGTGCATTTCGCGGTCAAAAATTTGAGATCGTGCTTTACCTTTTTCTTTAGCCCGATATAAGGCGATATCTGCATCCCGGAGCAATTCTGATGCTTGTTGGTATTCTGAGGAACTGAAGACAATGCCAATACTTGCAGTAGTAAAGACTTCGCGCTCGTCAAGTAAAAATGGCTCTCGTACTTCTGCTAAAATTCGTTCGGCGATGCGAGTTGCATCGCTAATTCCTCTTAATTCTTCTAAGAGAATAATAAATTCATCTCCGCCAAGGCGAGCAACTAAATCGGTTGAGCGGACAACTTTGTTAAGAATATTAGCAACTTGGATCAACAAGCAATCGCCGACTAAATGCCCTAAACTATCATTGACGACTTTAAAGCGATCTAAATCTAGGAATAGGACGGCAAATAAATAATCTGGATGTCGCTTTTTGCGTTTCAGAGCGAGTTCGAGACGCTCCATTAATAAGTTTCGATTTGCTAAACCTGTTAAAGCATCGTGCAGTGCATCGTAAATTAATTGTTCTTCTGCTCGTTTGCGATCGCTAATATCTAAAAATTGACCGAGCAAGTGTAAAGGTTCGCCCCGAGCATCTCGCACTACGGCAACTTGTAATACTGCATAGACGATCTGATTTTGTTTTGTTAAGTAGCGACTTTCGATTTGAAAGTGAGATATTTCTCCTTTAAATAACTTTTCATGTAAAGCTAGAGAAACTGCTAAATCTTCTGGATAAGTTACATCTAACCAGGTTCGATTGCGTAATTCGTGACTGCGATAACTAAGAGTTTTACATAATGCTTGATTTACTTGGATGAACTCACCTGTTAGGGTTTCGATCGCCATTCCAATTGGTGCTAGTTCAAAAGCGAGACGAAATTGTTCTTCGCTTTTGAGTAAAGCTGATTCTGCTTGTTTGCGTTCGGTGATATCACGAGAAATTGTCAAACAAGTTAGTTTCCCTTTGAAAAAAAACACTTGGGTGCTATTTTCTACGGGGATTCGGCGTCCGTCTTTAGCTAATAATACTCGCTCGAAAACGTGAAATTTTTTGATTTTTAGCTCTTCGACGAGCGCCTTTGTCTCGCTTTCTTGTTCGGGAATGTCTACTTCTGCTGGGGATAATTCCAATAATTCTTCTCTGGTATAGCCGAGTTTTTGGCAAGCGCGATCGTTGACTTCGATAAACTTTCCCGGCATTCCTTTTGAGTTAAAGTGATGGACGAAGATTATATCGTTGGTACTGTTGAATAATCGGCGATAACGTTCTTCGGTTTCTAAGAGTGCTGCTTCAGCTTGCTTGCGTTCGGTAATATCGAGGACTGTACCAAATAAGGCGATCGCCTGTCCCTGTTCGTTACAAATTGGTCTTCCTTTGGTAAAAACCAGTCTTACTTCTCGATTTGGTCGTCGAATGCGAAACTCAAATTCATAAGTTTTCCCGAAGGCGATCGCTTCTTGAATCGCTTGTTTATACAAGGGGCGATCGTTGGGATGAATTTGCCGCTTGAACTGCTGGATAGACATTGGCTGTAAGGTCTCTGAATCAGCCGGTAAGCTTGATGTTTCGGATTTGGCTGGTTCAAGCCCAAAAATGCGAAAAGTCTCTTGAGACCACCAAATTTTCCGATTGAGGAGATCGTATTCCCAACTACCAACATGAGCTACTTGTTGGGCGGCGACGAGATGGGCTTTTTCTCGCGCTAAGTTTTTTTCGGCTTCTTTGCGATCGCTAATCTCGATACAAGCACCAATATAGCCGACGAAGGTTCCATCGGCTAAAAACCTGGGTACGCCAGTATCTAAAATCCACACATATTTTTGGTCTGCTCGTTTGAGGCGATACTCCATTTTAAAGGTTTCCCGCGCTTCAAAGGCAGCGCGAAACTGAGTTGAACACTTTTGTGCTTCGTCTGGATGAATTCCTTCTACCCAACCGTCATCTAACTCTTGAGTGAGGCTACGTCCGGTAAAATCTAACCAACCCTGATTTAAAAAATTACAGTTTCCCTCTGTATCAGTCATCCATAACAGCACCGGTGCAGCATTTGCCATCAAACGAAAGCGTTCTTCGCTTGCTTGCAATTCTACATAAGCTTCTCGAAGTTCTGCTGTGCGCTGTTCTACCCTTTGTTCGAGTTCGCTGTTTAAGCGAATAATTTCGGCTTTTGCTCTTATAATAGTTAGCTGATGTTCGATTCGCGCAATAACTTCTTCGACTTGAAACGGTTTCGTAATATAGTCTACTCCTCCAACTGCAAAAGCTTCAACTTTATCGAAAGTTTCTTCTAAGGCGCTAATAAAAATTACGGGAATTTCGCTGGTTTCTTGGTTAGCTTTGAGACGGCGACAAACCTCAAAACCATCCATTTCGGGCATTTTAAGATCGAGTAAAATTAACTCAGGTGGATCGGCAACTGCTCCCAACAATGCTAGTTCACCATTGATGGCACACTGAACTTCATAACCTCGCTCTTGCAAAGCATTAGCCAGCAAGCGTAAGTTATCTGGTAGATCGTCAACAATCAGTATTTTACCGTTGAAGGTATCGGTGCGATCGCTACTCATACGCTAAGAGCTTTTTTGGTTAAATCAATTATTATGTCATAGCGAAAATTATTTGCTAACTTGGTTAAAGCTTGGGCAAGCTCGAGATCGTCGTCGGGAATTTCCGCGATCGCGGCTAAGATTGACTTGGAATTGAGTTTAGTTGCAGCTTGGTTTAGTTGCTCTATCCACTCTCTCGGCATTACCAATAAGCTTTCGCTGGTTAACTCGGCTTTTGGCGATTGCTGGGATAAATCAGTCAACGCTTCTTCTTCATACATATACCTCAATCCCAGATGTTCTGCCATTTTTGCCCACAAAACTTCTTGTCGAAATGGCTTACGGACAAAATCATCGCAACCAACTGATAATACCAGCGATCGCTCTTCTGCAAAAGCACTGGCTGTTAAAGCAACGATCGCTGTAGCTTGACCTCTAAGATGTGATTTAATTTGTTTGGTTGCTTCATAGCCGTCCATCACTGGCATTCGCATATCCATCCAAATTAGGTGTGGTTGCCAACTTGACCAAATGGCGATCGCTTCTACACCATTACTAGCTTCTTTTACCTCAAATCCTAGTGGTTCTAAAATTTTAACAAGTAGTTGTCGATTCTCGAAAGCATCGTCAACTACTAAAATTCGATAAATTGGTTGATTAGGCATAAGTCCAATTACTCGCTTTCTTGTAAATTTAGTCGGAATTTCTCCTGCTTCGGCTACTTTTACTGAAATGTTAAACTGGAAAGTTGTCCCCTCACCTACAACTGAATTAAACGTAATTTCTCCGCCCATTAACTGTACGAATTTGCGACTAATTGGCAAACCTAAACCCGTTCCTTGGGCAGCTTTTTTACCAATTTCTGTCTGCATGAAAGCGGCAAAAACTTTCTCTTTTTCTTCTGGATTAATTCCTACTCCTGTATCTTCAATTTCAAAAATTAGTTCGCTGGTTAATAATTTCTGGTTGGTAATTGCTGGTCGCTCTTTATTTCCCCACTTTTCCTTTTTTCCCACTTTTACGCGCAAACACACACCTCCTTCTTCTGTAAATTTAATGGCATTTGACAGTAAATTAATTAATACTTGACGTATTTTTTGCTCGTCAGTTTTTACGTACTGAGGAAGCTCGCGATCCCTCTCGAAAATTAGTTGTAAACCCTTGGCTTTAGCTCGCAAGCTAAACATTTCTCTCAAACTATCTAACAAGTTATAAAGGTCAAAAATCTTTGCAGATAAAATATTTTTGCCTGCTTCAATTTTTGACATTTCTAGCACGTCATTAATTAAGGCTAGTAAATGTTCTCCACTTCGACTAATTATCCCCAAATATTCTTGCTGTTGTTCCCAAGTTAGCGAACTATTATTTAGTAATTCCGTAAAACCTAGAATAGCATTCAAAGGAGTTCTTAACTCGTGACTCATATTGGATAAAAACTCGCTTTTAGCACGATTAGCAGCATCAGCAGTTTCTTTCGCTTTTTTTAGTTCTGCTGTACGTGCTTCGACTCGATTTTCTAATTCTTCATTTGTTTTCTCTAAAGCTAAATTTGCTTGTTGTAAAGCAGTAAAAGATTCTTGCAGTTGTTTTGCCATTTGATTAAAAGAATTAGCTAAAATTGCTATTTCTTTAACTGAATTTTCTGGGACTTTTTGTGCTAAATTACCCTTAGCAATTGCTGCCGAGGCAATACTCATTTTTAGGATAGGTGAAGCAAGCCAACGAGAGGTAATTAGCCCTAGTTCAGTAGCTAAAAATAAGGCTGCTAAACATAATAAAATTGTCGTGCGTGTATTAGCCTGAATTTGTTCCATAAAATCAGCTTCTGGTACGACTACGACAATTAACCAATCTATGCCCCGAGGGTCGATAATCGGTGTGACTTGAACAAATTGGCGCTGTCCTTTTAGTCGATAATCTAGTTGTTTGCTACTGTCAATTTCTTGAAGATTGCCAAATTTTTTTAGCAAAAATTCTGTGGTCAAACGAATCGAAGCTTCTTGACTTTCTGTGGCTTTCAGTCTTTGTTGTTTTTCGCTGTCTTCAGTGACTAAATAAGGTAATTCTGTTGTCGAACTAGCAACAATTTTCCCGCTACGTTCGAGAATAAATGTTTTTCCCGTACGACCAATTTCTAAACTTTGTAAAAAATCGGTAAATTGGGTTAAAACTAAATCAGTTCCTAAGATACCTTCAAGTTGACCATTTCGATCGTAAAAAGGTTGATTGGCTGAGATAGCTAATTCAAGTTCGGGAACTAATAAATAAATGTCTGTCCATCTTGGTTTCTTGGCTTTTTTTGCCTCTTGATACCAAGGGCGAATTCGCGGGTCATAATTAGGAGTAACGCTTAATTTGTTGTGACGCAAACCTTGACTATCAGTTGTATATTTAATTAAATCTCCCGCAACCATTCCTGGTGTTGTATAAATTACTAGTTGGTTGTTTTCTTCTCGTGCAACTGTGGTAAATCCTCCTTCTTCGTTACTCCAATAAATATAACTTACTGTCTCAAATAATTGGATTTGCTGCCAAAAATGATTTTCTAAATTGGCAATATTTTGCTTGTTTAGTAAATTAGAATGTAGTAAATTAGCATTAATTTGATTGATTAAATGGGGAGTTTCCAAGTAATTTTGTAATTTCTCTTTAATCCGAGTAGTAATCTCACTGCGTAGTTGAGTAGCGACTTGATTAACTGCTTCTTGTCCGTTGTGTAAAGATAGCCATCCAGTTAAACTCACCGCAGCAAAAATTTGCAAGACAAATGGAATTGCTAAGATTAAACGCAATGGTATTTTACGAACAGTTTTTTGCACTGGAAATAAAATTTTTTTTGAGTTCATCGAGGCGCTCTTTACTAGCTCAGAGTTGAGATTTCAAGTAAAATTAATAATTATTTACCGAGCAATTTTAGACAAATGTAACCAAGAAAAATATTTTTACCGCTAATTGTCAATCTATCAATTGGCTATTCCTATTGTAAAACTTAAATTTCAAAATAAATTGAATTGTTGGAATAACTTAAAATATTGTAAAATTAACAATTGGTGATGAGAGACTGAGACTGATAATAAATTTGGGATGATTTTCTTTTCCCTTAATAGAAAAGAAAATCATCCCGATTGAGAGATAATTGTTTCCAGAAGACGAGCTGAGAGGTTCAGATTTGATCTCAAAGGTAAGACAAGCTAAATTTAGTTATTTTAACTCCAATCTTGTTGTTCCTTTTCATTGGTACGAGGTTTGTAAACTGCTTGTTGGGAATGTAACTTGCGAGTAATTTCATACAATTCATCTTCTGTCAAGCCCCAATTATTAAGAATTTTAGCTAAATCGGCTTGAATTTCTCTTGCTCCGGGAAAATGCTGATAGCGAATTTGCAAGCGGGCGACTTCTGCAAGGTTGTAATCGCTGCGTCCTTCCTGTAAAATGCGGTTAACCTCTTCGCGATCGCTTTTTTCTCGTGGATGTTTTTGGTCTGGTTGGGGAGACATAATCAATTATCGTCAGAAACAAGTTTAACGCGAGCATCTTGCCAGAGAATAATTTTACCTTGAAAATCACCGCTAGCCAGAAAGCGTCCATTAGGACTAAAAGTAACCGACTGTACCCAATCAGAATGTCCTTGAGGTTGAGTGAGTAACCTACCCGTAGCTAAATTCCACAAACGCACCCCATCGCGACTACCAGAAGCAAGGGTTTGTCCGTCAGGATGGATAGCAATCGAGCGTATTTCCCCAGTATGTCCAATGAGAGTATAAAGTAACTCACCTTGAACAATATCCCAAACTCTAATCGTGCGATCGCTACTACCGGATATCAGAATATTACCATCTGGGGTGAACGCCAAAGCCGTAACCTTACCCCCATGACCGATATTTTCCGAGATCAAATCTCCGGTTCGCAAATTCCACAACTTAAGTTCACCTTCCCGACCGCCACTAGCTAAAATAAAGCCATTAGGATTAATAGCTAACGAGTAAGTCGGACTCTCGAAACGAACTAAAGTATAAATTGGTCGTTGCGTCTTTAAATTCCACAGTCTAATTCCATCCAAACCACCACTAACCAACACTTCACTATCAGGAGTAATTGCGAGAGAAAGCACATTATGAAAGTGGTTAAGAAAAGTATGCGTATATTCTCCAGTGTCCCATTTCCAGAGATTAATTCTCGTATCTTGTCCGCTACTAGCCAAAATTTCCCCATCGGGACTTAACGCCATTGCTAAAACTCTGGTATTGTGAATGCGGAAGCGATCGATTTGGGTTCCTGTTCTTACCCACCACAATCGCAATAGTCCCTCATTATAACTACCACCACTAACCAACATTTGGCTATCAGGACTAAAAGTTAGCGCATCCACAGTAGTTTCGTGACTTTGGAGAGTACGAAATAATTCTACTTTTTCCCAAGGTTCCGAAGCTGGTAACTTGTCAATTTCCGGAAGATAATCTGGTAGTGGTAAAGGTTCGCTAAATTCCTCAGCCGTAGATAAACGAGGTAAACCAGCAGCAAAAATAGCTATAGCCCATACTAACGCCAATCTTTTCCTACTCAAGAGCATAGATTCTGTTTACTGAGATTGAATATTCGGACAAATCGTGCGGTTAGCTAAGTTTTTTGGGGGCGAATCTTGCCATCCAGAGAGGATACCTTGTAATTCTTGTTGTAAAAGTTCGAGAGCTTCGATTTGTTCTTGAATAACCTTTAATTTGGTTAGGAGATGTTCTTTTAAAACGCCACAAGGCAATTGCCCCGCATCGTGAACTTCTAGTATATCCTTAATTTCCTTGAGATCCAATCCCAGAGATTGCGCCCGTTTAATAAAGGCTAGTCGATTAAAAACTGGTTCCTGAAAAAGACGATAGCCAGAGGGAGAGCGTTGTACTACCGGAGTTAATAAGCCAAAATCATCGTAGTAACGAATCGTTTTTACTGGTAAACCGCTAGTTTTAGCTACTTCACCAATTTTAAGTAATTGCACTATAGATTGCATATCTTACTGTTATTTAGCTGTGACATCGTCAGGAATACGCAGCAAATCAAATCATAAACTCTCTTTCCAGTGTCTCTCCCTCTTTTTTTAACTTAATGACGGCGTTTTTTTTGCGTTGTGAGTAGAGGTAAAGGAGCATTTGACGAACTTGGAGGAAGAAAAGCTCTTACGCCTTCATCGGGGGTATTATCATGGTGACGTTGAGTTTGCCACCAACGCACCGCGATCGCTGCTAACATTACCGTTATACCAAAACTTGCTAACGTCCAGCGTTCGCCTACGCCGCCTATTACCGCATCAACTACACCGATAATCAATATAAAGCTTGAAATCGGCTCTTTACGGTAGGCTAACTTCACAAACCGAGGCAACAATGCGTTCATCACGTTGGTTTATATCCAGATTCTGCTTGATTCTAATTTCAGATTATCTTATCTACCCACCAAATGGCTTATACCGTAGTAGAGAAAATTACTTAGTTTACTAGCGATTTGCTGACATTTGATTTGAGATGAGGAAATAAAAATTCTAGAGTGACCCCGAAATTAAGATCGGGGAAAGATACAAAATTGATTTACGAGTTAGAATTGGCGATAGTGGCGATCGCTACTGGCTACTGCAACCCTAACCAAGATAATAATCCTTGACCAGTAAAATATTCAATCGCCAAGGTTAGCACAAAGCCAATCATCGCTGCTCTACCATTCAATCGTTCTGCATATTCGTTAAACCCAAATTTTGGTTCTTCTAAGCTGGGTGTAACTGTGGGTTGGGTTTTTGCTTCTGTAGTCGTCACGGCGTTTTCCTGCTCGCTCATAGTTACAAATCTTTACTTGTTTCTCCTATTCTACCGAAATTGGGGAGGTGGTGATTGGGGAGGTGGTGACTGGGGAGGTGGTGACTGGGGAGGTGGTGACTGGGGATTAATTTTCACGTAGGGTGCATTTAGCAGTTTTCAGCGACCAGTTATTAGTTTACCTTCCAATTCGCTCAATTCTTCTCCCTCTCACCAGTGTATGCTTTTCAAGCACTGACGCGAATCGGAGCAAAAATTAAGGGCGAAATTTCCTAAGTTTTACCTGCTCTATTTTCCCCCATTTCCTTAGCTTTCCCGGCTGAAAATCAATCACATGAAGCGAAAAAATATTCCCTTGTCAGCTTCTTTGTCATCATCCTCTCCCAGTCACCACTCACTAGTCCCCAATCCCCAGTCACCACTCACCAGTCCCCAATCACCAATCCTCAATCCCCAATCCCCACCTCCCCAGTCCCCAATCACCAAAATCCCCAATTTTGCTTGAAAATACAAAACTAACCAGCAGCAAGTCCTACAGTAGTAAAGGTAATGAATAGAGAGCGATTATGGAAATAGGTGTACCAAAAGAAACCAAAGACCAAGAATTTCGAGTTGGTTTGAGTCCCGACAGCGTACGGCTGCTGTGCGACAAAAATCATACCGTGTTTGTGGAAAAGAATGCTGGTACTGGTGCTGGTTTTACCGACGAAGATTATGAAAAAGCGGGAGCGAAAATTGTCTCCGATGCAGCAACAGCTTGGAACCGAGAACTGGTAGTAAAAGTTAAGGAACCACTACCAGAAGAATATCAGTATTTGCAAAAAGAGCAACTATTGTTTACTTATCTACATTTAGCCGCTAGTCACAGTTTAACCAAAGCGTTACTCGATTCGGGGGTAAGTGCGATCGCCTATGAAACAGTTGAACTTCCTGATGGTAGACTTCCTTTACTGACACCTATGAGTATTATCGCGGGAAGGCTCTCCGTACAGTTTGGCGCAAGGTATTTGGAACGTCAACAAGGAGGAAGAGGCGTTTTACTTGGCGGTATTCCTGGAGTTCGTTCTGGTAAAGTAGTAATCTTAGGTGGCGGTGTTGTCGGTACGGAAGCAGCCCGAATTGCTGTGGGAATGGGTGCTACAGTACAAATTATCGATATTAATGTTGAGCGACTGGCTTATCTAGAAACTATCTTTGGTTCGAGAGTAGAATTGCTTTATAGCTCTCCTTTATTAATCGAGCAATTAGTTCCGGAAGCAGATTTATTGGTAGGTGCGGTATTAGTAGTAGGTCGTCGCGCACCAATTTTAGTTCCTCGTTCTCTAGTTAAACAAATGCGTCCCGGTGCAGTCATAATTGACGTAGCTGTAGATCAAGGTGGTTGTGTGGAAACCTTACGCACCACATCTCACACTAATCCTACTTACGTTGAAGAAGAAGTAATTCACTTCGGTGTTCCGAATATGCCCGGAGCAGTTCCTTGGACGGCAACACAGGCTTTAAATAATAGTACCTTGCCTTACGTGCTTAAACTAGCTAATCTTGGTTTAAAAGCCTTAGAGCGAGATGCTGCTTTAGCTGGAGGCTTAAACGTGAAAAACCATTTGCTTATTCATCCGGCAGTACAAGAAGTATTTCCCGATTTAGTCGAGTAGATTGGATAAAGTGCGATCGCGTAAGGAGCATTTCTCGTGAACTCAATTCTATCTCGCTTCTCCACCTCTATTTTATCCGCAGGACTACTCTTCGGAATTGTCGCTTGTTCTAATCAATCTACCTTAAGCGAACCCACAAATACTAATCCTCCCGCAACTCCTGACACCACTCTCGCACAAACACCCTTAGAACCACTATTACTTTACTGGAGTGTTGCCAGAGAAGACAATCTTTCTACCGCTACCAGCGTCGGTGAATATTCAGCCAAAGACGCTGGTTATGTCTTTGCGCGAGTCGAAGGCTGCGTTTTTCCCACTCAGCAACCAGGGACAGTGCCACTGAAATTATATTGGCATCCAGGCAGAGAAGACAACTTTACCACAGCCACCCCACTCGGCGAACAAACTGCTGCTGATGTCGGTTATCTCTTTGCGCGAGTCGAAGGCTATGTTTTTCCCACTCAACAACCAGGAACAGTACCACTGAAATTATACTGGCATCCACAGCGAGAAGATAACTTTACCACAGCTACCCTTCTCGGCGAACAAACTGCTGCTGACGTGGGTTATCTCTTTGCGCGAGTCGAAGGCTATGTTTTTCCAGCTTCTCAATGCGAACAAAATTCAAATCCTCGCATTCAAAGAATCTAAAAACTTGTCTCAAATCAGCGATAATTAACCATTATGAAAAACTAGCCATCTACAATATTAAATCATTTTCGTAGTGCGGGCAGGATGCCCGCTATCTAACTAATTAACCAAATTTAATCTTGATATTATTTAATCATCTCAAAAAAGCTATCTTCAAGCTCATAACCTAAAGTTTGAGCCATTGATTGCAACTTCGATTTACTACTAATATTTTGCCCTTGTAACCAATCACTAAACACAAAGATTTTCTTCATCACAAAAATTTCTAAAGCCTCTGGATTATATTGAATACCTTCGGTGCGATGAAACTGATGCGGAACCAACATTGCTGCATAGCGATAAAGTTCCCCAGATTTCCAATCTAACAGAAAAGGTAGCCAAGGATAACGAGCATCAAGACGCACAAACCATAACCTTACTTCTGGTACTTCCGATATTTCTCTGGGGTCAGTTTCATCCATCTCATATTCGATTTTAAAGTTAATTTGCTGTTCATATTTAGCAATTTCACCTGCTTGCGATATTTTTTCGACCTCATTTTCCACAGGCGATAAATCTAAGTTATTGATGTTGTCAGTATTGACAGTAATTGTAATTGTCATTCTCTTCTACTCTTTACTAATTTGAGCTAACTTTTAAGTTTTACTGTCTTTTATTGTACACTTAATTTTTATCTATATTATGGATGACATTAGTCATCATTCGGAGAGGCTTGTTTAGATCACAACCTAACCTTTGCAGAACTTGAGTCGGTAATACTGTAGAACTTGAGCCAGTATCTACCAGTAATTTAAGAAAAAGTGGCGAATTTTTATTCCGTCTCACTGCTACTCGACAAAAAAGTAAGTTCCCCTTTCTTTCCCAAGAATAAACTCTTTTCCGACTCATAAAATAAAGCCTAAATTTTGGGAATTTGACCCACATACTCAATCGCTAAAGGTTGCTCTTCTAGAGTTTCAAGAGCTTTGTAAACCTCATCTCGATTAGGAGAGTGAACTAACACTTCTCCTTTAATTACTTGCAATTCCTCATTCACTTCTTTTGGTGCAATTAATAGCCATTCACCATCATAGCGATGCTGCATTTCTGCAAACGTCATAATTTCTGACATCTTCATCCTTTGTCTAAACGATGTTCATATAATACTAATCCTTGTTGAAAAGATTCATGAGTTTGGGGAATCACCCTAATAGTAGAATTATTGAGAATATCTTGAACGAATACTAGAGTCCGTCTTCGCATCCCCTGTCCATAGCTAGAAAGAAAATTTAATACTTCGGTTAATACCTCATCAGTAGTAATCACTTGAACTTTGTCAAGAGTGCTAGTGAAAAGGATAACACGCTGATGCTAATCATCTTTTTGATTAATTAAAGCTATCCAATAAAATGTATCTGCAAAAATGAGTTTCACTGTTCTTTTTTGGTAGCTTGATAAAGATAAAGATCGTGTTGAGTAGCCGCATCAGCAGGAAGCTGATTGATTTCTTCTTCTGTCATATCTTCCGTGAATTTAGTTACCATTTTTAGAATAGACTGACCTGTTTTTTCGCTTTCGGTTGGTTGATTTAGATGATGCTGAACGAATTGCTTAAGCTGGGTAAAGACAACATCTAATGAGTCATTTTCAAACTTATCTTCTGATAGATCGGGACAAGAAGCAAGATAGCCTGATTCACTCTTTTCAATCACTACGTTAACTTTTTCTGACATTTTGATTTCCTCTAAGTCTTTAATTTGGATGAAATTTTTAATCATACTATCATTTTAGTCGTCCTCTAGGTTTAGCTGATCGATTTCTCACGGTAAGTTATCCGGTTTTATGAATAAACTCTTTTCCGACTCATAAAATAAAGCCTAAATTTTGGGAATTTGACCCACATACTCAATCGCTAAAGGTTGCTCTTCTAGAGTTTCAAGAGCTTTGTAAACCTCATCGCGATTAGGAGAGTGAACTAACACTTCTCCTTTAATTACTTACAATTCCTCATTCACTTCTTTTGGTGCAATTAATAACCATTCGCCATCATAGCGATGCTGCATTTCTGCAAAGGATATAATTTCTGACATCTTCTTTTGTCCCATTATGGTTAACTTTTTGCAAGAGGAGATATAATATTAAAATTACCTAATTATAGAGACGATGAATACTCCTTTTGTTTTACCTATTCCACCTAAACTTCAAACCTTACCCGGTAGCTTACCCATCGAGGGAGCAATTAGGATTGAACTGAGGGAAGGAATCCCTATTTTTCAAGCCTCCAGTGTGGTGCAAAATCGCATTGAGCAATTACTTGATAAACAGCAAGATACTTCTTTGACTTTAGAAGAAGAAAAGGAGTTAGATGCTTACGAAGAAATTGACGATTATCTTAGCTTTGTCAATCGTATGATTCGGAATGTTTGTTTAACCCAAAGTTAAGCAAATCTCTTATAATTTTACAGTAAATAGATAAATTAAACTTCATTTCCTAGCTTTTCTATGACTTCTCCAGCTACGATTTTATAACCCCAATTTGGATTATTTTTCGCTAACTGGTTGGCTGCGTCATACTCTCCTAATAAGCACAATTCTACTAACTGTTGATAACCTTGTTCTTTTTCTTGCTGTAATCTGTTTTCTAAGAGTTTTTGGCGTTGGCTAGGTGAGGGAGTAACTCGTTGTTTAGCTAAAGGGTCGATTTCGCTTATTTTTTTCATTTGACTAAGTTTAAAAAGGAAGTTCTGCGATTGTTTCACTATCAACTATTATATATCCCCATTGGGGATTTTCAGCAATTTGTTTGGCAACTATTTGGCGACCTAAAGGAGTTTTGTAAGCTTTTTGGAGAGATTCTAGACTGGGAATCTCTGGTTGTTTAGTAACTTTTATATCGGGAGGTGATGTTTCTGGAAGCGCGGCAGATTGGGACTCAGAGAGGGAATGCTGGGAGTCAATTGCAGCTAATTTCTTCATCACACTCTCTTTGGTAACTTCAGAGTTGGCTGTGAATGAAGGTGGAAGATATGGATTGGATACTCCCATTTTTTTCGCTTGCATTGCTTCTTCAGCAAGGCGATCGCATTTCCGCAAAAAACCTGACCACAAATCTTGTCCTAAAACAGGATTTCTTAAGTCAGACCGCGCTTTAGAAACTGCTGCTTCTAATGGTTCTCCTTTGTGGATATAATATTGAATTCTTTCTTCTTCAAAGGCTGGATAAGGTATTCCTGGTTCTATTTCCCAATCTCGCTGGATTTTCTCGCTTTCTCCTAAGTTTTTACCTTGAATGAAATCATCCCATAAAGGCGATTTAATTCCTTTAGTCATGCTGTCGATAACTTTGAAAACGCAGCCAGAAGGATTATTAAGTCCCTTTTCTTTGAAGTATTCGAGTAAAGCTGCTTGAAAAGCTTCAAATTGTTCTTGCGTTTCCCAAGGTCCGCTAAACTGATAGTGAGGTGAAACTTGGACAGAAATGGGTTGACGAGAGTTACCAAAGTATTTATCAGTTTTAACTTTTTTGACTCTAGAATTAGGCTGAAATGTATCTTTCACTACTTCTACAGGTTGAGTTTTTGCGGTAGAATGAGACTGATTGATAGAAGAATTTTTTTCTATGTCAAGAGTAGAATTACTTAAATTATTTTTAACAGAATCTTGGTTAAATAATAACTTAGAAAAACTGGTAAATCTTTGTTCGAGAGCGTCCAAATCTAGGTAAAATTCCAGTGAATCGTTGGTAGTAGTAATTGAACGCTCCTTGAGTAGCGATCGCTGACGCAGTTGTTGACGAGCAAATTCTTGTTCCCGTCGCGAAAGTCCGGTTTCCATTTCAATTTCTTGGGAGGAAAAACTCAGCCATTCCTCAGTTTGATTTTCAAATAACTGCTGATTTATCAAATAAGCTAAAAAAATTGCTGCACTCGCGCCACCAGTAACTTTCGCTAACTTAGGATAGTAAACTACGGGAATGCCTAAATTTTGCCACAATTGTCTTAATTTCATGGTTGAGGGTTGGTGATTGGGGATTGGTGACTGGGGATTGGGGATTGGGGGACAAGGGAGAGGGGGAAGAGGGGGAAGAGGGGGAAGAGGGGGAGGATAAACTGGTAACTGATAACTGATAACTGATAACTGGTAACTGATAACTGGTAACTGATAACTGATAACTGATAACTGATAACTGGACATTTGCCAGTTACTTAAGCTAAAGTGGTAATGAGTTTGAATTAGTTAAACAAGTCGCGGCGGTTCCTTCGACTCTCCAAAGTTTTAAGCAAAAAGTATTCAAGTCGCCAAAATAGGAGGCTTGAGTGCGATCGCGGAAAATAGGAGAAAAGGAACAAATCATGAGTAATGTAAAAAATAACCAAACAGCCTCAACTATGCAAGATCGAGGGGCATTCAACAAACCAATTAGCTCATTAGAAGACGCTCTCAATCGGTGTCAAGAGCTTGGGATGCGTGTAAGTCGCCAACGTCGTTATATACTCGAACTGTTGTGGGAAGTACAAGAACACCTTTCAGCGAGGGAGATATACGATCGCTTAAATCAACGAGGTAAAGATATCGGTCACACTTCGGTATATCAAAATTTAGAGGCGCTCTCAAGTCAAGGAATTATTGAAAGTGTGGAGCGTTGTGATGGGAGGTTGTATGGTAACATTAGCGATTCCCACAGCCACGTGAATTGTTTGGATACTAACCAAATTATAGATGTTTACGTGGAACTGCCGAAAGATCTGCTCGAGGAAATCGAGGAGAGGACAGGAGTAAAAATCGTTGATTATCGGATTGATTTTTACGGAAGGAAAAAGGAAGGCTAAGGAAATAATCTTGGCGATCGCTCTTTGCTCTTTTTGATCTTGGCGATCGCTCTTTGATCTTAAGGGGGATAATCTTGGTGGGGTGGGTCGGGTGCGGCGATTGTCTCGTCTTGGCTATTTACCGGGGAGTGAGGTGCAAAGGGCGAGTAGCTCTGTTGCTGTTGAGGAGGATAATCTTGGTGAGGTGGGTTGGGTGCGGCGATTGTCTCGTCTTGGCTATTTGCCTGAGAGTGACGAGAAAAGGTTTCATCCCAGGCGTTAGGTAAGATAGGTTCTCCTTCCACGCTTTCAATTTGGGCGGCAAAGTAGGTTTCGCTGAGTTGATTTTGTTGTGGGCTTTGAGGGCGTACGCTGAGGGCTAGAGTTTGACAATGGCGATCGAATTCTGCTAAGGAGAAGAATGCTCCGCTTGCTTGGGCGAGGTTTTTTGTTTGCTGGTCTAACTGGGTTCGATCTAAGCAGGCGTTTTTCAGGTTGGCACCAGAGAGGTTGGCACCAGAGAGGTTGGCACCAGAGAGGTTGGCACCAGAGAGGTTCGCTTGAATGAGGTTAGCGTTTTTCAGATTGGCGTCAATGAGAGTTGCCCAAGATAAGTTGGCACGTTCGAGATTAGCCGCTACTAGGTTGATTCCGATTAGTTCAGCACCAGAAAGGTTGGCATCAGAGAGGTTGGCACCAGAGAGATTTGCTTGACTCAAACAAACACTGACGAGCTGTAGTTGATTTAAATGGTTGCGGGTTTGGCTGAGGAAGCAGGTGGGGGAGAGAACGGCAGTACGAGCAATAGCGTTCAGGAGGCGGTCGGGGTCGAAGTCTTGGAGGCGGTCGGGGGTTCCGCAAGGATAGAAAGGGATTTGGGCAGCTTTGGCGGTTAAACAAAGGAGTAAGAAGACATTTACTCCCACGGCGGCATCGATTTGGAGGGTGTTGAGTGGGTTGGTTTTTGTTTGGAGGTGGGTATAAGTGGAGGTAACGATACCTTCGTCGAGCCAGCGACTGCGACTATGGGCGCGATAAAAGGTGAGTAGGCGTTGAAAAAGGGTGGAGAAGGAGAAGGTGCGGGGGTTGCGCTGTTGTTGGAGTTGCAGTCGTTCGAGGATTAGTTCTGCTATTTCGGGGGAGAGGGGTCCGTATCCAAAGAGGCGATAAAGCTGTTCGGCTAGGGTTTGTTCGGAGGGGATGAGATATTTAATTTCGCCATAGCGGTTCTGAGTTTTTTGGGTGAGGGTTTGAAGTTGTTGGGCGAGGTGTTCGGCGGCGAGATATTCGCCAAGGCTGCGATGGGTGAAGCCGATTTGTAAAAGTTTGGGGGTTTGGTTCTGGTGGGGTGTGAGCTGGAAGAGGAGGGCAGGAAGGGGAGGGCGAGCGATCGCTGGCTCGGCGGAGTTGGGTTGGAGGGTTAGTTTCCATTTTCCAGTTTGGAGAATGGAGAGGGCTAATTCTTGCATTGAGGTACGCAGTTGCGATGGTTGTCTTTGGGCGAGGAGGTTAGCGATCGCTTCAGCGCTGCGATAAGCATGGGCTTGTCCTTGAAAGCCTCGTTCGGGTAGGAGGTTGCCTTTGTTTTCTCCTAGGAGCCATTGGAGAATTCGGTTGTAGATTGTGAATTTAAGCTCGGACGAAGGTTGTTCGCGGGGGAAGTCTGTTAACCAACCGTCTCGATGAAGGATTCCTAAGAGATAAAGGAATAGAGGCTGACGGATACAGTGAGATAATTGTTTGAATTTAAGCGGCTGTTTCTGAAATAGTCCTTGTTGTTTGAGGAAGGAGAAATAGGCTTGGGCGATCGATTTTGATTGTAGTTTAGTCCAGTGGGTAAACCACTGTCGCCATTGTTCTTGTTCCATTGAGGCGAGCTCAATTGCTGCTAGTTGAGTCGAGAGCGGCAAGTGAGTGTGGAGATGATATTTTCTGGTCAGGTTGAAGAGGGTACGTAGGATAAGGTCGGCGCTGCGATCGCGACAGGTCAAGATAATTTTATGGGGTAAGGGGGTTTGACTGTTCAAACAGCGAGCGCGAAAATGGACGATTTGGTCGAGAAATTCTAAGAGGTGACGAGTTGTTTGAGGGGAACGAGGTAGTTCGTCTAAGCCATCGAGAATCAGGAGACAAGGGGGTGCTTGGGGGGAAAGCCAACCGTCGCTGTCGCTAAAATGCGCTCTAGGTAGGGCAGAGTCTAAGGTTTCTTCAAAAGTGTCGCTGAGGGTGACGTCTCGGAGGGGAATGAAGAGGGGCATCCAATCAGGATAAAGCTTTTCAGCGATTTGAGCTGCCCAGATTTGACAAAAGCTAGTTTTGCCACTGCCTGGTTCCCCGAAGATGACAGCAATGGTTTGGGTGTCTTGGAGTTGAGAATTTGCCCAGTCGCTCAGGTTGACTGTGTTTTGGGTGTCTTGGGTAGATTCTGGTTTTTGGGGCAGGGGTGCTTCTAAGGGGATACCTTTGAGGGGGACGTAGATGTCCTGGAGGGAAAAGTTTTCTCCGAGGAGGGGTTGGCTGAGAGTTTTGAGTAGATTTGCCCGATATTCTTCGCGGGGTAAGTTAATTTCTATTTCGCACAGTCGGTTGTTGTTTTGGGAGTTAGAGGCAGTAGTTTGTGGAGTATTGCTGGCGATACCGAGACGGACGAATTTTTGCAGTTGGGCTAGGGGTAGGGGGTTTTGGGCGATCGCGGCGAGTAGGTAGCCGGGAAGCCCGTTAACTAAACGTTGCACGAGAAGCTTGGCTTGGGTTTCTTCGGCTCCGTTGGCGACTAACCAAGCAAGGCAGAGTTTGTTCATTTGCTGGACGAGGAGGGAAGATTCTATTAAGGAAAGGGCTTGTTCTGCTTGGGTGTCGCTGAGACGTCCGGGACGTAGGGTTGCTAATAGTCCTTGTAATTCAGCGTCGAGTAAGGGTTGTGCCAGGTCTTTGTCTGCGTCTTTTAAGATAATTGCGCGATTTAACCAAGGTCTTGTTACTTGTAGTTCTTGTTCTAAAATACCGATTAGGGCGTTGAGATATGCTACCTGAAATGTTAGCCAGGTTCCCTCAGAGCGCTTGAGAGATTTTTTCCGACTGAGGAGACGAAGCAGCCCCACAGTCAAGTTAGCAATGGGCTGGGCGAGGCGCCAGCTAGCGTGCAGGGGTAGTTCGAGGACGTCGGTTAAAGAACAAATATCGAAGGGAGTTAAACTTTTCAACTCCATATCTTGGGCAATGCGAAAAGCAACGCCAAATACCTCAGAACCGAGATGTTCTAACTGTGTAAGTTCTATGTGGCGATCTTCTAGCCACTGCCGAATGTTCAGGCTCATGCCAACTCGCTCGCAAAAAATCTCCTACTACTTAACCCTATACAATTAGCTGTATTCAACTCAGAATACAAAATACAGAGTTGCTTAACTTTGACAGTTGCTGTGTTCTTCGACCTCCTCTAGGTGTAAATTGAACCTGAAATACTCAGGTATGTTGGTAAGGTTTCTGAAACCGATCGTTTTTGATAACTCCGCCAAATACCCACGATAAGATAAACTACAACTTTACTTGAGAACTTCTTCTGTGGTCAAAAAACAATCACCTCGATCTAACCGTAAAAGTTCCCCAAGCAAAAATAAACGAAGGGGAAGTAAAGTTATCCGACTTGCTCGTTCCGATAGTGCTAGCTTAGGTTTTGAATATACCGAACCTTGGCATTGGCAATTATCCCACAAGAGTGAAATAGGTCGTCGCTTTCGACGGTTAATGCCTTTGTGGTTGAATACACTGCTGATTTTAGGGGGAAGTTTAGGCATTGGCGCTTTATGGTTAGCGAAATTGCCACCAGCACCAAACTGCCAAAACTTGTCACCGATGGCTGCTGATAGCGAGCAAATGTACTGCGCTCAGTTAGCCGCAGAGTCAGGAAATTTAGAGCAATTACTCGCAGCGATCGCTTTAGTTGAAAGTTGGCAACCGAGTCATCCCCTTTATGCCGAAGCCGAGCGACTGTTGAAACAATGGTCCGAAGGTGTACTTAACATTGCCTTAGAGCGCGTTAATCAAGGCGATCTCGAAGCTGGAACCCGCATTGCTAATCAAATTCCTAAGACTAGTCCAATCTATTTGGAAGCACAGACAGCGATCGCTTTGTGGTCGAGTGAATGGTACAAGGGGGAGGAAATAACAACTCAATTTGAATCGGCTCTGGCTGCCCAAAATTGGCAATTGGCGAGGATCTTGTCTGCTGAATTAGAGCGCTTCAAACTTAAGTATTTTAACTCGACGATCGACGAACAGTTCAGGCAACGCCTGAGAAAGGAAATCGAAGCGATCGAAAAGTTGGACTCGGCTCGAGAGATTGCTAAGGTAAATACACCCCAAGCTTTAGAGCAGGCGATCGCGATTACTGCCCAAATTGATTCTAATACCTATGTTGCGCTTCGGGGTCGCGAGGAGCAATATCGCTGGAGTAGGATTTTGTTACAAATTGCTGCCCAAAAGCTCGAAAATCAGGATTTTACTGGGGTTATTCAGCTAGCTAAAAAAGTTAGATCCGATTCGCCTTTGTTTGGCGAAGCCCAAGATTGGATTACACTGGGACAAGCTAGTCAATCAGCCAAATCTAAGCAGATGTTGGGTTTATTTGATGCGATCGCCAGCGTAAATCGGATTTCTCCTGATAGTCGGATTTACCCAGTTGCTCAAGAAAAGGCATCGCTTTGGATCTCGCTGCTTGAAGACCAACTGCAACTACAATTTGCTCGTACTACTGCGAGTATAGGGCATAAGTTGACTTTGGAACTGGCAATGGAACAAGCTGCGATGATTCAAATTGGTCGTCCTCAACGCGTTGAAGCTCAAACTTGGATTGCAATGTGGCGACAACAAGTGCAACTGCTCCAAGACCAATCTATCTTAGCCACAGCAAAACAGGTAGCCGCAGCAGGTAATCTTGAGTCTTTACAAGCAGCAGTCACGGCGGCTTCTCAAGTTCCTTTGGGAAGTCCTCTGAGGGTTGAAGCTCAAACCTATATCGCTCAATGGAATAAGCAAGTTCAAATTCTCGAAGATCGACCCCTGCTTGACTTAGCTAGGGATTTTGCTCAACGAGGAGATTTGGTCGCGGCGATTCAAACTGCTAGAAAGATTGGTAGCGATCGCGTCCTCTATCCAGAGGCAGAAAAAGAACTGCGTCTTTGGCTTGCTCAAAAGCAAACTGCTCGCGCTCGCGAAATTCTCACTTTAGCTCAAAGTCTAGCAGAACAAGGATTTTTTGAGTCAGCAATTACTACTGCTAGCGAAATTCAACCCAATAGTCAACTTTACCCAGAAGCAACGGCAGCGATCGCTACTTGGCGTTCCCAATTAAAATAAGTTTCGTAATTGTTAATTATTGCTCGTTACTTGTTAAGCATTTGTCAATAAATGACAAAGAATAAATTATCAATGACAGAGGACAAAATCAAATTAATTATCGTCGATGACGATCCCATATTTCGTTTGGGTTTAACAACTGCTTTGTCAGCTTTTGATGACTTAGAAATTAGTTCTGTTGTCGCACAAGCTACCGAGGCAGTTGCTAGCCTCTCTGCTTTATCTCCAGAAAATTTCCCCGATGTAGCAATTTTAGAGCTAACTAATTTTAGTTTTCTCTCGGAAAACGAGCGGGAGCTATCCCTATTTGAGCAACTTAAAAATGCCTATCCGAATTTGCCATTTTTGTTACTTTCCTCAACCGGAGATTCTCAATTAATAGCTGTTGCTAGAGAGCAGGGAGTCAAGGGTTATTGTCCCAAAGGAACAGACATTTCAGTGCTAGTGGAAGCAATTCGCCAATTAGCAGCAGGACAAAGTTTTTGGACGGAATTAGAACCTACTTCAATTGCCCGCAGTGCTAGTTATTCTCCCCCAAAAAACTCGGCAGAAAAAACAGCCCAACCATCAAAATTTAACTTGCTTTCCGGTCGAGAAAATAAATCTTCTCTTTGGGAAGAAAAGGAATTTGAAGTGCTGAAACCTCTCCCACCTCCTAAATGGCTTTATAACCTTCGTAAAGAAGGACTAAAAGAAATTGAAACTAATTTATTGCGGGTAAGAGCGAAAACCCAAAACCCGAAACTATCTTTGTTAGATGCTGTTTTTTGGCAAGGACGCAAACGAGAATTAATTGTCGCTCGTTGGTTGGTAAATCAGCTTTTACCCGTAGAAGTAATTCTCGAACCGGAAACTGAGGAAAAATCGCGCAAAAGAAGTTCTCTTCCTATTAGAGAAAGTGAAAAAAATCAAGGAGGAGAATTGCTGGCTAATTCTTTAAGTTCTTATTTTTCTATGGCGAGAACTACTCAAGAATCAGCGCTCAACCAATTGTGGGAAAATTGCTTGAGGAAAATTAATTTAGGAGTAGAAAATCATACCAATGTTCCCCTGGAAATTGACATTTTACAACCAAAAAAACAACAAGAATTGCTTTATTTAATTATCCAAACTTTAAGCAAATTAATCGAAGAATCTCAATTTCTTGAAATCCCCCCAGAAAAATTATCCGCACGGATACCATTAATTTTGCGCGAAATTTGGCAAACCTCAACAATTGATTTTTTTAGTCGTTACTATTTATTGCCCGGAGAATCTCGCGAATATAAAATAGTGGATATCGTGGTTAAAAATGCCTCAATTATCTCTAGAGATCTTCTCGAAAAAATCCCTTTAACTATTGACTTATTTTCCTATTTATTGTATGAAAGCCCTTTAGTTATCGATCGCGTTGCTTATCGCAGTTCCTCACCAGAAGCAATGGCACGAGGAGAAATATTATTAGAAAATCTAATCATTCAAGTAGCAAACGCAGTCATGCAAGTGCTATTAAACTACTATGCCGAATTAGAAACGATTAAACTAAGTTTATATCGACGAAAATTTTTCTCCTCCCGCGCGATCGCCCAATTTCGCAACAACTTATCTTGGCGATATCGCATCGAACAATTATTTGAAGAACCCCAAGCAATTTTTGAAAGTAAGTATCGCTTATTCGTGCTGAATAACAATCATATCCAAAAAATTTACATCTATTCCCCTCGCAAAGACGAACTCGAACAACTAACAGGACTACGTTGGGCAGTTACAATCGCCTTAGAAGCCCGCGACGCGATCGCCCCCCGTCTGCGTAAAGTTCTCGGTTTTGTCGGTGGTGGAGTAGTTTACCTCCTCACTCAAGTCATCGGTAGAGGCATCGGCTTAATCGGTCGCGGTATCATTGAAGGTATTGGTAATTCTTTACAGAAGTGATTGGGGAGGAGGGGACTGGGTAACTGGGTAACTGGGAAGAGGGTAACTGGGTAACTGGGAAGAGGGGGGAAGACTTGGGAGACTTGGGAGACTTGGAGGAATTAGAAGATAAACTGATAACTGAACCTAATCCCCAATCCCCAATCCCCAATCCCTAGTCTCAACTGATAGTTAAACTAGAATTAAGACTTCTTAACTGGAAATCAAAACCATTGAGTTAAGCAGAGCAATAACTTTAGATTATTTTCATATGAAAACATGGATGAAGCCGCAGCCAAGCGGTGACGAGCAAAACCAGCATTCGAGTAAAAAATCTGCATCCCGATATCTGGGACAACTTGCAGCAGGTTGGATGATTTTTCAAACCGTCTTGCTATCTACTCCTGTGGTAGCTCAACAACAAGATCCTCTTACTTATCGGGAACTGTTGCAAAAAATTCAAGCAGGTGAAGTAACAAAAGTAGAAATCGATCCAGCCCAAGGAGTAGCTAAAGTAGAGCTAGAAAATGGCGACCCCTCAGATACACCGCTAGAAGTGAAATTGCTCGATCAGTATCCAGAGCTAACCCAGACAATCAGAGCATACAATAATGAAAACGAGGAAAATATTGTCAAATTTGATGTTAAGCCGACAGCAGATAGTTCGGCAGTTTTAGGACTTGCAGCTAATTTACTTTTACTATTGGTGTTACTAGCAGGATTAATCGCGATCCTGCGTCGTTCGGCGGCTTCTTCTGGTCAAGCGTTAAACTTTGGTAAGTCACGGGCGCGATTTCAGATGGAAGCGAAAACAGGCATCAAATTTAATGATGTTGCTGGAATCGATGAAGCGAAAGAAGAATTACAAGAAGTAGTAACTTTCCTCAAGGAAACCGAACGTTTTACCGCGATCGGCGCTCGTATCCCGAAGGGTGTATTATTGATTGGACCGCCGGGAACTGGTAAAACTTTGTTAGCGAAGGCTGTGGCTGGGGAAGCAGGTGTTCCTTTTTTCAGCATCTCTGGTTCGGAGTTTGTGGAGATGTTTGTCGGGGTGGGTGCATCGAGGGTGCGGGATTTATTCCGCAAGGCGAAGGAAAATGCGCCCTGTTTAATTTTTATCGATGAAATTGACGCAGTTGGTCGTCAGCGTGGTGCGGGTATTGGCGGCGGGAATGACGAACGCGAGCAAACCTTAAACCAATTATTGACGGAAATGGATGGTTTTGAGGGTAATACTGGGGTTATCGTGATTGCTGCGACGAACCGCCCTGACGTTTTGGATACAGCTTTGCTGCGACCAGGAAGATTTGACCGTCAGGTAATGGTAGACTTACCAAGTTATAACGGTCGTTTGGGAATTTTACAAGTCCACAGTCAGAATAAAAAGTTGTCGTCAGAAGTTGAGTTAGAAGCGATCGCCAAACGCACTCCTGGTTTCTCTGGGGCAGATTTGGCGAATTTACTCAATGAAGCGGCGATTTTAACAGCCAGACGGCGTAAAGAAGCGATTACACCTTTAGAAATAGACGACGCGATCGATCGCATTACGATTGGGATGACGAAAAATCCACTTCTGGATAGTAAGAAAAAGCGCATTATTGCTTATCACGAGGTGGGACACGCTTTGTTGATGACGTTGCTAGAACATTCCGATCCCTTGAACAAAGTAACGATTATTCCTCGTTCTGGTGGTATTGGTGGTTTCGCCCAACAGGTGTTTAATGAAGAAATGATCGATAGCGGACTTTACAGTCGAGCTTGGATTGTCGATCGCTTGACGATTACTTTAGGTGGTAGAGCCGCAGAAGAAGAAATTTTCGGTCATGATGAAGTGACGCAGGGAGCGAGTAACGATATTCGCTACGTTGCGGATGTAGCTAGAGAAATGGTTACTCGTTACGGAATGTCCGATCTCGGACCGATCGCTCTAGAAAATCCTGATAATGAAGTATTTCTCGGTGGTGGTGTCGAAAGACGCGAATATTCTGAAGAAGTAGCGATGAAAATTGACCAGCAAGTGCGCGCGATCGCTTTCCGTTGCTATGAAAATGCTCGTCGCTTGATTCGCGATCGTCGTGTTTTGGTAGACCATTTGGTTGATGTTTTGTTGGAAAAGGAAACTCTCGATGGTGATGAGTTCCGCAAAATTGTTGCTCAATACACCGATTTACCTGAAAAGCAAAAGCAACTGGTTCTTTCTAAGTCTTAGGGACTGGGTTCAGTGAACAGTTATCACCTTACCAGTTATCACCTTACCAGTTATCAGTGAACAGTTACCAGTTATCAGTAAACAGTTAGCACCTTACCAGTTTATCTCCCAATTCCTCCTTGTCCTCCCCCTCTTCCTTGTCTCCCTTGTCTCCCCCCTCCTCCAATTCCTCCTTGTTTCCAATCTCTACTCTCTACTGATAACTGATAACTGCTCACTGAAAACCCCAATCACCAGTCCCCTCCTCCCCAATACCCAATCACGAACTAGCGTACATTTTCCGTAGTACTTCGCCGGGATCGACATAATTAGAGCCATATTTGATTCCCCAGTGCAAATGAGGTCCGGTAGTGCTTCCAGTCATTCCTACACGACCAATTCTAGCGGCGGTGGGTACTACTTGTCCTTGTTGAAGAATAATCCCACCTTCACGATCGACTAAATAGCGATCGCTACCTTTATTTTCAACATGACCTTGCAAATGACAGTAAATATGTCTCCACTGTCCTGATTGAATCGCGATCGAAGTACCGCAAGCAGTACCATCGGAAAGATTGACAATTTTCCCTCCCCACCAAGCTCGCACATAACTTCCTACTGGTGCAGCGATATCTAAACCGCGATGAAATTCCCAATTGGAGGGGTTGGAGGGAGAGCGACGATAACCGAAACCAGAAGTATAAGCTTGAAAATTTTCCACAGGAAAAGAAGCACTTCGCCAGTTGCTAGCTATTTCTACGGGCGAACTATTAACTGGTTGAAAAGCATCACCCAGTAACATTAAAGCTACTAAGCTGACCATTACTAACAGTAAGGCAGGCATTTTACCTACTTTTGACAAAAAACGATTCCGAACAGGCTGACGATGCCTTCTACGACCTTTCCGTGCCGATACCTGCTGCATAATTTCATTCCTCTAGAGTCTCGAATGTTCGCTTTTTTAACAGACATGATTTTCTTGACTGGTAGAAGATATTAGTTGATTCTTTCCTAGTCAGACCACATCTCTAGATGGATTTTAACGGGAATTTCGACAACAAACTCTGTTCCTTTACCAAGCTCGGAAATACAGTAGATTTTACCATGATGCTTTTCAATAATTTGATAACTAATTGATAAGCCCAAACCAGTTCCCTTACCAATTGGTTTAGTAGTATAGAACGGCTCGAATAATTTTTGTTGCACTTCCTTGGTAATACCCACACCGTTGTCGATAATCGAGATTTTTATCCAACCAGAGGCTAAATGCTGGGTGCGAATGGTAATTTGTGGTGGTAAAGATAAGTTAGAATCTCGATCTTTAACTTCTCGCAGCGTATCAATAGCATTCACTAAAAGGTTCATGAATACTTGATTCAACTGACTTGCAAAACACTCTACTAAAGGTAATTCGCCATACTCTTTGATAACTTCAATTGCCGGTTGAGAGCTAATAGGTTTGAAGCGATGTTGCAAAATCAATAAGGTACTATCAATACCTTCGTGAATGTTTACAGATTTAACTTCAGCTTCATCGAGGCGAGAAAAATTCCGTAGCGATCGCACAATTTCTCTAATTCTGTCTGCTCCTAGTTGCAGAGAAGAAAGAACTTTCGGTAAATCTTCCTTAAGAAACTCTAAGTCAGCAAGTTCTAATTGTGCTTTTAACTCTGGAGGAGGTTCTGGGAAATGTTGCTGATAAAAATTCAGTAATTCTAGCAAAGTTTGAGTATAGTCACTAATGTGAGTGCAATTGCCATAGATAAAATTAACTGGGTTATTAATTTCATGGGCAACTCCTGCCACCAATTGTCCTAAACTGGACATTTTTTCGCTATGAATTAAATGGGTTTGGGTTTCTTGAAGATGTGCGAGTGTTTGAGCGAGTTGTTGTGCTTGTGCTTGAACCTGTTCGATATACTGGGATTGCTGAACGGCAACACCTAACTGTGTAGCAATTTGAGTAACAAATTCGACTTCCGAACTTTTCCACTGACGGGGATTTTCATGTTGATAAATAGCGAGTAATCCCCATAAAGTATTGCCAATAAAAATCGGAGTAATTATAAAAGCTTTAACCTGATATTGTGCTAAAATTTCTACATGACAAGTAGAAAGTCCAGATTGATAAATATCGTTACTGACAAAGGTTTCATTATGACGATACCGTCCTCCTTGGGTTGCTTGTAAATAAGAATCGTTCCAGACACTTCGAGTTGCCAGAGTGGTATCTGCCCATTCTTGACGAACAGAACCTAGATGAGCGATAAACTCACCACCCCAATCTTCATCGAAGCGATAAATAGCTATGCGATCGACATCGAGCAGTAAACGTAACTCCTGCGTCGTCGTGCGAAAAATTGTTTCGCTATCGAGCGAGCGCTGAATTTTTGCGAAAATTCCGGTCATCGTTTTCTGTTGTTCTGCCAACCTTTGCAATTCAATTGTTGACTTCTGCAACTGCTGATTCGACTGTTGCAATTGAGTAGTACGAACTTGTACCTGTTGTTCTAAGTTAAGATTGAGTGTCTGTACCTGCTGGTAAAGCCGATACTGTTTTACTGCTGTGGAAAAGCGATCGCCCAAGGCTTTAGCTAGTCGAATCTCTCCCTCTGTCCACTTTTGGGCTTGTCCAGTTTTTAATTCTCGCCATGCTTCAAAGGACTGTCGAGGCATTAGTTGTTTGGTATCGGTCTGATAATAACCCGCCCAAACTAACTCCCGCTCGATTTCATCGCGAAAAATTGTCAGACAACCAAGAATTTCTTCGGCGTATCGTAGTGGGACAACGAACAAACTACGAATGCGAGTGCACTGAAAGCAAGGAACTAAGGTATGAAAAAGTGGTTCTTTATAGAGATCCTCAATTGCCCAGATGTGAGCATCTAAACTGGATACTTTCGGAATTTCAGGCGCGGAAGTAAGATAATTTTGCCAGAGAAAACTTTCTTCGAGAGGTCTACCTCGATCGGCTTCTGGTTGCTCGCCACAGGTATATAATTCTACTGACTGATTCGCCTTTCCCCCACCAAGATAAACTCTACCGCCAGACCCCTGAAATACTGACACTATTTCCTTTAAGGCTTCTTGTATCTGTACCGTAGGACTTGTATAAAGTATTGCCGTAACTCGGTTGATGTTAGCTTCTTGATTAGCTTGTTCTCGAACGCGGTCAAGTAAAATGGATTGCGCGATCGCGATCGAAACTCGATCGACTACCGATTGAATAAACTCTAACTCTTGTTCGCTTACCTGTCGCGTTTCGGAATGGTGGGAGACTAATAAACCCCATAATTGGTCTGAGTAACGCCGAGAGGGTAAATTATTTTTCCTCAGTTGCTGATTTTCGATGACGATGGGAACAACCACTGAAGATTTGACGCCCATAGCCGTCAAATATTTTACATGACAAGGATCGACTGATCGATAGCTAATTTTTTTCTGTCTGAGGGGTTTTCCTGTCTCCGGACAGTCAAGGGGGTCGGTCCCAATTTGAGCTAAACTAAGATCCACAACCGAGCGTTGACGCGATCGCACAAATAATTCTCGTGCGTAGAGAGGAATATCCTCAGCCGGAAAGTGCAGTCCGAGCAAAGATGGAAGGCGACTTTCGGATCTTGATTCAGCAATAACCAATCCATGACCATCAGGCTGAAACTGATAAATTTTGACGCGATCTGTACCCAAAAAAGAACGGACTTCGGCAACCGTTGCCGACAGAATTTCTTGCAGTTCTAAGGATTGACGAATTCTGTTGGTAATTCTATTTAATAAAACCTCCCTAGTTAAACCTGACTGAGGTTCTGAGGGATTCTGGGGATGATTACTATTTTCTGCCGAAACCATAAAACTTTTTCAGGAGCGATGCTTTGTTTAAATTGTATCCGCTACATTTAGGGATATAAGAAATCAGTAATTTTCAGCAACATTTTTGCTGTCATACTGACTATCTTCTGTATCTAGTTTTCCCTTCAACGCACGAAAAATCATCTTCCTATTCGTGAAGATGGCTAGGTATCTAATTGGGGATTGGTTACTCAGTTATCAGTTTATCCTTCTGGTCTCTCAATTCCCCTAAGTCTCCCCTCTCCTCAGTAACTGGTAAGCTGAAAACCCCAGTTCCCAATCACTCACGATTTTTGCGTCGGGAGATAGCGCTCAACCAAATTGCGCCAATCAGACTCATCAATTTCTTGGAGAACCTGTTGATTAAGAGTCTCGTACAACTCACTACCTTCTGGAAGTGCGAAGCTATATCGACGCGATCGAACATCTGTCAATTGGACTTGCAAAATTCGTTGCAAAGAGTGACGATTAAGGTAGCGTAGCGGAGCAGCACTGTAGACAAATAAATCGAGATCGCCTTTTTTAACAGCTTGCAAACCTTCAAGTGGTGCGGAAAATGACTGAAATTGAATACCTTCTTTTTCCAGATAAGTAGCGCTTTCAGAACCAGGGATACTACCTACCTCCAACTGGAACAATTCTTGAGGAAATTGAACAGTTTGCAGTGGTGAATTCACAGCTAAAACAGATGTAATCGAAGCGGTGAGACTAGCAGTAATACCCATTGCGATTAACATCCAAATTAAAGCCAAAATTCGTCCCCCAATAGTTTTCGGTGCTTTATCTCCATAACCAATTGTGGTCATCGTCACCCCAGCCCACCAAAAACCCGTCCAAATACCCTGTGCGGGATGTTTTTCAAATTGGTCATTTTGGTTGCGTTCAAACGCCCAAACCAGTATACCAAGAATAATAAAAATTATTGAGAGCCAGAAAGTAATTCGTAAAAAATTCGGCGAAATCACCGCTTTGACAATCTGAAAAAAACTACGCTGGGGACGTTGAGCAACGCCAATGGATGTAGTGTAGTAGCTATGAGTAAAATCAACACGATCTTCATCAGTGGATTTAGCGATCGCCGCGATCGCTAAATCCACTGTACCATCTTCCACCCTAGCGATCGCCTCACTTTGTTTAATCTCTTTCCATTCGTAGTCAATGTCAAGATTCCTCGATATTTCCTGCCACAAATCTACAGCAATTCCATCCCAATCATTACCTCTTTTAATTGTCAAAGGAGCAGCTCGATAAATTCCCACGAGCAAAGATGAACTTTCCGAAGCATTTGACTCACTAGTTGAACTTTCATCAACTACTTCCGGCGTAGAATTTGGTGTTGGTTGTGCTTGAATAGCTATTAAAGGATCGAAGAGCAATTTTGCCCCCACAATCAAACAAAATGTTACGAGAAATCTCCACATCCATCGCCAGCTAATCATCAGATAAATTTTTAACTAAACTACATCTGCATCATGTTCAACCATGACACATTCCCCACATTCATCCAAATTTAGCCACTTGTTGACTTTGAGCGCGTCTATCACAAGAAAGATTCAACCCCAGATTAGCGATCGCCAATTAGATATCTATTAAATTTGGCAAATTTTCTCTTGCCTTTCTCCAACTCCTAATTCTCACTCCCTGCCAGTCATCGCTCCACCATCAAGACAATTATTCCTCATTTTTTTCTAATTTTTAGCAGATATTTTCTTTAAAGATTGAGACAATTTTTTGCGCTCTTTCGCCGTCAACTCCACAGATTTATCCGCAGCTTTATTGGGGTTATCATTTAGTAATTGTACATTTTGCTTCACTTCTTCAGGAGTAGCATTAGGAGCATTAACTGCTGTATTAATTGGCTCTAATCTTTGCGCCGTCAAAACTTGCTGTTCTAACTCTTCAGTAGAAGAAACTAAACTACTCAAGCCATTGACTAACTTATTTAAATTATTGCGAAAACTCGGATCGCCAGTCAACTCATCAAGATCGGAAGTAATTTTTTGCACATTTTCAAAAGTTACCCTTGCCGAATCAAGAGTTCTTTGTAAAGTTAGCAGATAAGTTGGTTCATTGAAACTAGCAGAAATTTCTCGTAAATTTGCCGAAGCTTCCGCAGCATTTGCAGTTAAAGTTTCTAAATTACGCACTACTTGTACAGTATCCGCAGCATCAAGCGTAGAACTAAATTTATTTACTGTAGGAGTTAAGCTACTTACTAACTGACTTAACTCATTACTGGTATCGCTAATACTATTTAAAGTTCCGACAAGCTCGCCCCTATTTTCTAATACCAAACTATTAACATTAGTAGCAAGTTCGTTTAATTGAGCAGCAGCAACGCTATATTGTTCGGCAGTGCGACCAATTTGATTAGCCGTTTGACCAAATTGATTAGCAGTAACTTCAGCCGTCCGAGCAATGCGGTCTATTGATTGAGATAATTGGTTAGAAGTAGTATTTGCCGAACGAGAAAGTTCGCCTACTGCTTGATTAACTTGACTAGCAGTAACATCGGCTGTTTGTGTCAGTCGATCTACTGCTCTCGTTACTTCATTAGAAGTTTGATTTGCTGCTTGAGAAACTGAAGCTGCTGCACCAGAAAAAGTTTGGACTTCTTGACGCACTGAAGTAGACAATTGAGTTAATTCATTACTAAGTTTAGCTACCTCAGCAGCAGCAATACTAGCATTTTGCGCCGCAGCATTAATATTTTGAAAAAATTGCGGATCGGCATAAACTTCAGCAATGCGGCTAGTGTTATAAAGTAACTCCTCAAAACTAGCACCAACCTCACCTTGTACCCGCTCATTTTCGCAAATAATTAGAGAAGATTTACATTCAGAATCTGTAGGATTTACCGCTAAAGCTTGGTCAGAAAGAGACTCTTGGGGAATAATATCAATCGAAGTTTCACCAATTAATCCCGATTGATTGGCAAAAATTTGTACTTCGTCGGGAATACGCAATGATGGTTCTTCAATTTCGACAGTCACATCGACACCATTAGCATTAGGTTCGATGTTAGTAATTTTACCAACATCAACACCACGATAACGAACTGGTGCGCCAACTTGCATTTTATTAGCATTAGCAAATTCAATAATGATTTGATAACCTTTTTTGCCAAATTCTATTCCCCGCAACCAAAAAACAATTCCAGCTAATAAAGCTAGCCCGAATAATATTAATAAACCAACAGAACCTTCTCGAATTGTCCGCGAGCGCATCTTCGTTTCCTCACCTAGCTTGTTGTTGTCACCTGAATCACTAGCTTAGTCGATTACCTTAATCGGTCCGCTAACGCTAGCACTAAAAAATTGTCGCACTAATGGATTATCTGTAGTATCGATTTCCTCTACCTTTCCCTCCCACTGGATTTTTCCCCGGTACAAAAATAAAATTCGGTCGGCGGTACGGCGAATGGTACTGTCTTGGTGACTTACCATCACGTAAGTGCCGCAAACTCCCTGTTGTGATTGTAACTCGCGGACTAAATCTTCGATGACAGTAGAGGCGATCGGATCTAGTCCGGCGGTGGGTTCGTCGTATAAAATTACATCAGGATTGTCTTTAGGATTATCAGGATTAGACATAATTGCTCTAGCAAAACTGACTCGCTTACGCATTCCTCCTGAAAGCTGTGCGGGATATTTATCGGCAACACCCTTTAAGCCAACCATTTCTAATTTTTCTTCAACTAATTGACGAATTTTTGGGTGGGCTAATTTCGAGTGTTGGTAAAGTAAAAAACCCACGTTTTCATCTACAGTTAAAGAATCAAATAAAGCTGCTTGCTGAAATACCATCCCAATCCCAATAGGATCGGTGCGATCTTCGATTAATCCTTGACGAAGTTCCCCTTTAACGTAGACTTCACCTGCATCTTGGGGTAATAAACCTGCTACAATTCGCAGAATTGTTGATTTTCCCGTACCTGAAGGACCGATAATTACCAGGGCTTCACCGGGATGAATTTTCAGGTCAATTTCATCGAGAATGGTATTTTGACCAAAAGTTTTACTGATTCCTTTGAGTTCAATTAGGGGTTCACCTTTCATACTTGTATCTTCTATCCCTTTCTCTATAAACTTTTAGACTTCTGTTTATTTGTAGTAGCGCTATTTCCCTCATTTATGAGTGACATCCCTCATCTTATAATCTGCACCGCCTAACTTAGGGAAATTTTTGATAACCGATCGCGCTGTTCGCTGACCACTGAACCCAGTCCCCACTACACGGTAAAATTCCCTAGAGTGTCAAGGATATTAACAAGCGTTATGGCGAATGAATCTCTAATTCCAGTGGTTGTCAATGGTGCTGGTGGTAAAATGGGTCGTGAGGTAATCAAAGCGGTTGCCGAAGCGGAAGATACGATCTTGTTGGGTGCAGTGGACCGCAACCAGAAATATATCGGTGCAGATGCTGGGGAAGTTGCTGGTTGCGGTGCGCTAGAAGTACCGATTCTCAATGATTTAGAAAGTGTTTTGGTGTTAGCGACGCAAGAAAAAATTCAGGGTGTGATGGTAGATTTTACTCATCCTGATAGTGTCTATGATAATGTGCGGAGCGCGATCGCCTATGGTGTCCGTCCGGTTGTGGGAACGACGGGATTAAGTGCTGAGCAAATTCAAGAATTGGCTGAGTTTGCTGATAAAGCTAGCACTGGTGCTTTAATTATCCCTAATTTCTCGATTGGCATGGTTTTGCTACAACAAGCTGCATTGCAAGCTTCGCAATATTTTGACCATGTGGAAATTATCGAATTGCATCATAACCAAAAAGCCGATGCACCAAGCGGTACAGCGATTAAAACCGCCGAAATGCTAGCAGAAATGGGCAAAACTTACAACCCTAAATCGGTAGAAGAAAGTGAAAAAATTGCTGGTTCGAGAGGCGGACTTGCACCAGAGAACATTCGCATTCACAGCGTGCGTTTACCTGGTTTAATTGCTCATCAAGAAGTAATTTTCGGAGCGCCAGGACAAATTTACACCTTACGCCATGATACCAGCGATCGCGCTTGTTATATGCCCGGAGTTCTCCTCGCAATTCGGAAAGTCACCGAACTCAAAAACTTGGTTTATGGTTTGGAACAGATTCTTAAATAGTCTGCTGTAAGCCTTTACTGGTAAGGTTTTTAATTTTTCTGCTGACTCAACAAGGCTATTCCACTCAATCATCACTCATTCAACCTTTCATGTTACAGATGTAGCATCAGGTGTGACACAAAATCATGATGAGTGATGTCACTCATTTTACCTTGACCCTTAGTAGGTTAGAAAATTTATAGACTGTAATTGAGGTTTACGCTATTTATATTTTACAGGATTACAGTTTTATTTCTCTCGGTATTGTTTTTCTAGTTCGTAGCGCTGTAGTTGTAGTTGTAGGCGTTCGACTTCTGTTTTGTAACGTGTTCATTACAATATTGAGACAAGATATTGTAACCCTATAGTAAGTAAAACCTAACCAAGGACAAAAATTATGCTATTTTCCCTATCCCGCGAGAAATTTGAAGAGATTGTACCTTTAATTGCCACCGGACCGCAATACGTTTACTATTGGGGTAAAGTGCGCGACATCCTCAGACGAGTGCTAATTTCCGTCGTTGGAGTCGTTGTAGTTTTGCTATTGGGAAACTTATTTGGTGAAGGAGTAGGCGCGATCGTCCTTTTACTCGGAGTAATTGCTGGTTTATACTGGTTTTGGTCGCCAATCTACGTCGCTAGTAGACGCAATGCCGAATACCGTCGCTATCAGTACAGTGGTTTCTTGCGGGGTCGGGTATTAGATGTTTTTGTCAGCGAAGAATCTCTCGGTGAAGAAGAAACAGTTAATAAACGAGGTGAATTAGTCATTGTTGAGAATTTAGAGCGACGGATTAATCTAGAAATAGGCGATGAAACAGGCTTTAGAACCTTCGTTCAAGCACCACTACGCCGCATTCATAAATCCATTAAACCAGGTCAAGTCGCCGAATTATTAGTCCTTTCTAATGTACCCGATCTTAGTCGCATCGATCGCGTAACCGACGCATACTTACCCAGTAATAACCTTTGGGTAGGCGAATATCCCGTACTAAGGCGAGATATTTTTGCCTTACTTAGCTCTCAAATCGGCTATGACGACCCTTATTCTCGTCGAAGCGATCGTCGTCCTAATTATCCCACTCCTCGCCGACGTTAGCAAGTAGTAAACATCGGATAATTTACTTACGCAACTGATAAAATAAAGCTACAAAATTCATTGACAGCGAATTAGTCAAAATGAAAATAAGATAAATACTTGACAAATTTAGTAATATACCATTTTTGGGGGGAGACTGAATGAATTTTTCAATGGGAGGGAAGAAAAATGATTAATGAAAAGCGTTTAATTCTTCATAGAGTTTGCCAAGCATAAAGGCAATTCAATGAAATTATTAATGAGTTGATTGGTTGATCGTTGGAACTAACTAATTTAAGTATTCTCTTACTCAAAAATAGGTTTACCGATGACTATTCGCAACGCTCTTAGATCGGATTTGCCTAAAATTGTCAATATCTATAATACAGCAATTCCCGATCGCATGGCAACGGCTGACACAGAACCAATTTCACTTGAAAGTCGTTTAGAATGGTTTTGGCAGCATAACCAGGAAAGGCGACCTTTGTGGGTATTTGAGAAACAGAAAACAATTGCAGGTTGGCTATCATTTCAATCTTTCTATGGACGACCAGCTTATCGCGCTACAGCAGAACTAAGTATTTATATTTCCCCAGATTTTCAGCGTCAAGGTATTGGTAAACAATTACTTCAAAAAGCTATTCACAAAAGCCCCAGTTTAGACATAAAAACTCTTTTGGCATTTATCTTTGCACATAATCAACCTAGTTTACAACTATTCAAAAAATTTGGTTTCACTGAATGGGGATATTTTCCTAAAGTTGCTGAACTCGATCGGATCGAGCGAGATTTGGCTATTTTAGGATTAAGATTAGAAAAAGATTCTCCCCAGTCTTACTTTTGAAAGGCTGAACTAGAAGTTATCTTAACTATCTTTAAATCTGCAAACATTCTTTTTAGTCTGCTAAAATGAGAGCATGACTGAGAAATCAACAAGAAAAAAATAGATAAATCTGGTAATTTACTCAAGCACTTTTGTAGAAAGAATAATGATTATCAACCCTTGCGAGTTACCTTCCAAATGTCACTTACGACCAGCGCATCACCAAGACAAATGGCAGCTTCAAAAATTAATTTGGGAATTTAGCTTAACTGAAGCTTGGGAGTTAGATTTAAGAATAATTTTTTACCGATTTTTTCTTGTTGTTTTACTCTTGAGATCGGCATCCATTCTGACTGCAAATTTTCCCAGTCACGTGAAAATTATCGAGACAATTATGAAAATCTTGATTTTTTATAATTTATTTTATTTATTTTGGTTTGTCTTATTTCTTTTTTTAGGAACCTGGATTAATTGGTCTAACTACTGGGTAGTTGAATGTCAAAATCAAATTGTAGCCTGTGCTTTATTAAACTGTTACCCAAGCAACTCGGAACTCGCTTATTTATACGTTAAACCAGCATGGCGACAACAAAATTTAGCTACTTGTTTAATTCAGCGTATTGTGCGGGAGGCTCCAAAACCTTTATATTTAGTATGTAAGCCAAAGCTGGTAAATTTTTATGCTCGACAAGGCTTTGTCAAAGTTATTTGGCGAGATTTATCGCCATTAGTAAAAGCCAAGTTTAGTATCTTTCAGCCCCATCCTAAATTGTGGGGGTTTCCCCTTTTAATGATGGAATATCAAAAGCGATCATAAGTTGACAAATTTAACTAAACCTGATTAATTTAATATTTAATCATTTTAGTAAAGTTCACCATACTGACACATTTTCTGTCGTATTAACTGTTTTTGAGATGGTTATATTTGTTGCGCTACAAATGACTATAATATCTTTTGCATATCGTGGTACATAAGATAAAATATTTTATATATCATGTTAAGTGTGTCTATAATAATGCTTCAGACATAATTTAACTCTCACGGAAGAAGATCGTTATGATCGATTTTGATAATCGTGTTGTCTTGCTCACTGGGGCAGCGCAGGGTTTGGGTCTGGCCTACGCGCGAACCATCGCCGAACGCGGCGGCACCGTGTTACTTCAGGATATCGGAGCCGATCGTGACGGAAAAGGAGAAGACCTGGAGCTGGTCCATCGCACAAGTGAAAGCCTGAGCGCGGATGGACTAAGTGCCACGGCTCTTACAGGGCGCATAGAAACGAAAGAACAATGCCGATCGTTGATTACCGAGGCGATTGACAAAGCTGGGCGACTTGATGCCATTATTCACAATGCGGGCTGGGTCGCATACCAGGAGATTGAGGTCGTAACCGAAAGCGACTTCGACCAGATGATGAATATTGCTGCTAAGGCAGGGCTTTGGCTAACGCAGGCAGCATGGCCGCATATGAAGGCGGCGAAGTTCGGGCGCATCGTGCTGACAACATCTGACCGTGCGCTTTATCCGCAGTATGTGCAGGATGGCCTTGCTTGTTATGCAGCCGCGAAAATGGCTGCTGTCGGGCTTGTTAATGTGCTTGCCTCAGAAGGACAACCGCACGGCATTATGGTGAACGCTGTTTCGCCAGTGGCTAAGACACGCATGTGGGGTGTGGAAGGTGAACCGGACGAGTTACATCCTGCCGCGGTTGCATCAGGTGTTGCCTATTTGGTATCTGAGGTCTGTCAGGCTAATGGGTGGATTCTTCGCGCCAGCAATGGACAGTTTCATGCTACTCGGCAGGTTGAGGCTGAGGATGTGGACTATCCTCGAAATCTGCGCGGGATAAACGCAGCGACGGTTGAGGACGTCGCTGCGAACTGGTCGCGTATTGCCGTTCCTACTATAGAGCCAAGATTATGAGCGCGGTGTCGGTCGCTTTCCCAAGACAGACATTCAATTATTTTTAGAAAGAAAAAATTTTTGGCTCTAGTGTTGCCAACGCTAGATAATTTTGTTATATTGGGAAAGCGGTAAAAAAATAAAAATCCAAACTGCTTCGCCGGGATAGCTCAGTTGGTAGAGCAGAGGACTGAAAATCCTCGTGTCCGCAGTTCAATTCTGCGTCTCGGCATCTATTTTTTATGCTTAAATAACCTAATTACAGGCGTTTTCAGCCGCGATCGCGCGTAAATTGCGCCTGAGTTGCGCCTGAGTTTAGTCCAAATTTACCTTCGTTTGACTATTG
>NZ_JAAHBQ010000011.1 GCF_020144665.1 Oscillatoria salina IIICB1
TTTGTGAAACAATTTTACTGGCGAATAAATCAAAACACTCAGCGATCGCTATTTAACTAAACGCAGAATTTAAGGAAATTAAATCGATGTCGGAGCAAAATCTCTCTATTTCTCGTTTCTCTGCACTCCAAAATGTGTTTTCGCAGCAACGCTACTGGTGGCTTTCCTTTTTATTTTGGCTGTTTTTGGTTCTCCCCGGACAAGCGGTAGAGTTGCGTATTGCGATTAAAGATACTCCCAGTCAGTTGAAAATCGGTAGTTCCACCACAGCAGTAGTTAAAGACAGCGCCGGTCGAAAAGTGGGCGAAATCGCTGCTATGAGTGCGTTTATGGCTCAACCAGAAGGTAGTGGAGTAGCATTAGGAAACTGGCGTTCCGGTCAATTGTGGGTAGAACCAAGCGGCGATGGTTATATTTGGATTGGCGATCGCTGGTATCGCGGTGCAGTTCATCTCGTGCGTAATGGGAATAAATTATTAGCGATCGATCGCGTCGATTTAGAAGAATATCTCTATAGTGTAGTTGGTGCAGAAGCAATTCCTTCTTGGCATCTGGAAGCTTTGAAAGCGCAAGCAGTTGCAGCCCGCACCTATGCTCTTTATAAACGTGCTGAATCTAAGAGTAACTTATATGACCTCGATACAACTACCGCTACCCAAGTATATAAAGGTTTAGAAAGCGAATATAGCAGCACTCATCAAGCCGTCAACGCTACCGCAGGCGAAATTTTGACTTACAACGGTAAAATCATCCTCGCTGTCTTTCATTCGTCTTCTGGGGGTCATACAGAGAATGTTGAAGATATTTGGTCAAATCCCTTACCTTATCTGCGGGGTGTGGTAGATTATGACCAACAAGCACCCGTCTACCAATGGACAAAAAGCTTTTCTGCAAGTGAATTAGGTCAAAAATTAGGCGGAGTAGGAACAGTGAAAGCGATAACAGCCGAACGAACAACGCCCAGAGGGAGAGTAGTTACGATGAAAGTAATCGGCGATCGCGCTACAAAAATCCTGAGTGGTTCCGAGATTCGCCAAGCCCTCGGCTTACGCAGTACCCTCTTTACAGTATCCTCAAATGGTAGCAATTTCCAAATTTCCGGTCGCGGTTTCGGTCATGGTGTCGGACTCAGCCAATGGGGAGCAAAAAACCTCGCCCAGCAAGGACTTGGCTATCAGCAAATCTTAAGCCACTACTATCAAAATACCATCCTCGCCAAATTAAATTAGGGATTGGGGTTTTCAGTGAACAGTGAACAGTTTTCAGTTAACAGTTAGCAGTTAGCAGTTAGCAGTTAGCAGTTAGCAGTTATCAGTTATATATCAGTTAGCAGTTACCAGTTACCAATTCCTCCTTGTCTCCCAGTTTCCACCACTAACTGTTCACTGTTCACTGTTCACTATTCACTGAAGTCCCCCTTGTCTTCCCCCTCTCCCAATCCCCAGTCCCTAGTCCCCAATCCCTAAAAAGCGCTATCCTGAAAGGAGTTTGATTAAGAAAAGAAATAATATCTACTTACGAATTGCTTTATGTTTGATGCCTTATCTGAACGCTTAGAAGATGCCTGGAAAAAATTACGCGGTCAGGATAAAATCTCTCAATCGAATATTCAAGACGCTTTAAAAGAGGTTCGTCGCGCACTTCTGTCCGCAGATGTTAACCTCCAAGTTGTTAAAGATTTTATTAGTGATGTTGAAGCAAAAGCTCAAGGTGCAGAGGTAATCTCTGGAGTTAGTCCTGCTCAACAATTTATCAAAATTGTCTACGATGAGTTAGTTGAGGTGATGGGGGAAAGTAATGTTCCCCTGGCGAAAGCGGATAAACCGCCGACTGTAGTTTTGATGGCTGGTTTGCAGGGTACTGGTAAAACTACCGCTACAGCAAAGCTTTCCCTGCATTTGCGGAAGCAAAATCGTAGTTGTTTAATGGTCGCAACAGACGTATATCGACCAGCAGCTATTGACCAATTAGTCACTCTGGGACAACAAATTGACGTTCCTGTGTTTGAATTAGGAACCGATGTTAATCCGGTCGAAATTGCTCGTCAAGGTGTCGCCAAGGCTCAGGAAATGGGCGTAGACACGGTAATTATCGATACTGCCGGACGCTTACAAATCGACCAAGAGATGATGGGCGAACTCGCCCAAATTAAGGAAACTGTCCAACCTGACGAAACTTTGTTAGTCGTGGACGCAATGACAGGTCAAGAAGCAGCTAATCTAACTTTGACCTTCCACGACCAAATAGGCATTACTGGGGCAATTTTAACCAAGTTAGACGGCGATACTCGCGGTGGTGCAGCTTTGTCGGTGCGCGGTGTTTCTGGGAAACCGATTAAGTTTGTCGGTGTTGGGGAAAAAGTTGAGGCGCTACAACCGTTTTATCCCGATCGCATGGCATCGCGTATCCTCAATATGGGTGATGTCCTGACTTTGGTGGAAAAAGCCCAAGAGGAAATCGATTTGGCTGATGTTGAGGAAATGCAGTCAAAAATCGTCGAAGCGCGCTTTGACTTTAATGATTTCCTCAAGCAAATGCGTCTGCTGAAAAATATGGGTTCCTTGGGCGGTATCCTCAAGTTAATTCCGGGAATGGGTAAGCTGAGTAGTGGCGACTTGGAAAAAGGCGAAGTTCAGCTTAAGCGCACCGAAGCGATGATTAACTCGATGACGAAGGAAGAACGAGGAAATCCAGAATTACTGGCTAAATCTCCTTCTCGCCGTCGTCGGATTGCTAAAGGTTCCGGATTCAAGGAAAATGATGTTACTAAGCTGGTGAGCGACTTTACCCGAATGCGATCGATGATGCAGCAAATGGGTCAAGGTGGAATGCCTGCAATGCCGGGAATGGGTGGAATGAACCCAATGGCGGGAATGAACCCAATGGGCGGTATGGGAAATGCTCGACCTGGATTTCGCGGTTATTCCGGTGGTTCTAAGAAGAAAAAGACCAAAAAGAAGAAAAAGAAAGGTTTTGGGAACTTGTAGAAGTTTTTCCTGATTGGCGATCGAACCCTTAGCGATTTGCTAATTGACTTTTGCTATGGTAGTTTAATAGGTTTGTAGTCATTATCAATTTCCGATCGCCTAGACAAGGGTCGATCGAGAAAGAATTCCCTCAGCAATAGCTCCTGGGAATGTCAAAATCAAGCAAGTTAGAAGTGAAATAAATATGGTCAAACTGCGTTTAAAGAGATTTGGAAAGAAAAGAGAAGTCAGCTATCGAATTGTCGCGATCGATAGCCGCGCTCGTCGAGATGGTAGTCCTTTAGAAGAATTAGGCTTCTATAATCCGCGTACCGACGAAACTAGATTAAACGTACCAGCGATCGTCAAGCGCCTGCAAGACGGAGCGCAACCTACGGATACTGTACGCCAAATATTGCAAAAAGCCCAAGTATTTGAACAAGTCAATGCTTCCTGAGCAACAATCTTCGTCTACCGAAACTAATGAGAAGAGTCCTGACTACACTAAGTTAGTTCGCTTTTTGCTGTCACCGCTTTTAGATGCACCAGAAACCTTGAGTATAGATTTGGAAGAGTCAAATAATAACCGCCGAGTCTGGATTCGGGTAGCATTTGACGATGCAGAGAAAGGACGAGTAGTTGGTCGCGGTGGACGTAACTTGCAAGCAATTTCGACAGTTTTGAATGCGGCAGCCCAAACCGCAGGTCAATCTGTTTACTTAGAAATTTATGGCGATGGGCGCGGTAGTGGCAGCAACCAAAGCGGCGATACACCACAAGTGCGTCGGCAAAACCATCGCGCGAGTAATGATTCTGGGGCAAAAGGAGGGGGTAAAAAACGCTCCTCTCGTTCTCGTCCATCGCCGCCGAAACCTTCTCCGCGATCGCGTTCTGAATAAGTAATCGTTGGTCATTAGTCATGCTTTTGTGGCTAGTGACTAATGAGTTACGTCTTTAATCCTAAATTCACCATCATTAAAATATTTAATCGGATGACCGAGGCATCCCAAATTATTCAGCTACCAAGTAACGAAAGTGCGATCGCTTTAGCCGGAGATCGAGAGGAAAACCTGCAAATTCTCTCTCGGCATACGGGAACGAAACTGGTGCTGCGAGGTTACGATCTGCATATCTACGGTCAAGGGAAAGCGGTAGAAAGGTGTGCGGCGGTAATTGGTTTACTCGAACCTTATTGGCGCGAGGCTCAAAATATTTCTCAACCTGAGATTACCACAGCTTTTCAGGCTCTTGATACTGGGCAAACCGAAGCTTATCGCCATCTCCAGCAAAATGAGCTAGCCCGCACTCGTCGAGGTGAGGTGATTCGGGCGAAAACTCGTAACCAGCGCCAGTACGTGCAAGCGATTCTAACTCATGATGTTACCTTTTGTACCGGACCCGCAGGTACGGGGAAAACCTTTTTAGCCGCAGTTTTAGCTGTGCAAGCGTTGCTTAATGATGAATGCGATCGCCTCATTCTCACTCGCCCCGCCGTCGAAGCTGGAGAAAAACTTGGCTTTCTCCCCGGCGATTTACAACAAAAAGTAAATCCTTTTTTACGTCCTTTGTATGATGCTTTATTTGAGTTTATTGACCCCGAAAAAATCCCCGACCTCATGGAAAGAGGTAAAATCGAAATCGCGCCTTTAGCCTATATGCGCGGACGTACTCTTAACAATGCTTTCGTAATTGTTGATGAAGCCCAAAATACCACTCCAGCGCAAATAAAAATGGTCTTGACTCGCTTAGGTTTTCGTTCTCGCATGGTAGTTACAGGCGATATTACCCAAACCGATTTACCTAGTTATCAAGCATCAGGATTAGTCGTCGCCACTAATATCCTCAAATCAGTTGAGGGACTTGCTTTTTGCGAACTAACTTCCGCCGATGTCGTGCGTCATCCTTTGGTACAAAAAATTGTTGCTGCTTACGAACTACACGAACAAAAAAATCAAAGTTCGAGTAAGTAATTCATAGTTTTAATAATTTGTCAAGTCTCTCAAGAATCAATAAAAAACCGTGGGACGCAAATACCACGGCTGACGAACAGAAGGAACCATTACTTAGCTATTATCATAAAGCTCTTTTCTCGCTGCTAGGTTGCGGTTACAGTTTTTGTAACCAAGTGAATCAAGTTGTATTGACGAACTGACAAACAAGTTGAAACTTAGACTGATACTGTGTTTGCTGGTCTTAAATGAGTAAAAAATTAATACTTAGTCATTGAATAAAAGCGAATGATACTCTACTAATTTTTTCTTTTTCGTTCTTCTTCAGCTATTTTTATTAGCTTTGGAAGGGTATGCTTTTTATCTCAACTGCAAAGATTATTTTGCCCTAATTTTAGCTCAAGCTATTGGTAGAGACGCAGCCAAACTTCATCTCTACCAAATAATAATTAGCTTTATTCAGCTTCACCAATTAACGTTGGAGCAGCCCAATTTTCCGGATCGGGAAACTGTTCCATTGTTGCTAACATTGCTTGTCGGAGAGCCACAGCTTTATCGCCAGTGCTATCAAGTTGTTGATAAAACTCATTCATTAAAAAGGCTGTAGCATCGTCAGGAATTTTCCACAAAGTAACAATAATACTCGGCGTTCCTGCGGCAATAAACGAACGAGATAAACCAATTACTCCATCACTTTTTATGTCTCCTTGACCAGTATCGCAAGCACTTAAAACAACTAATTCAGCATTCAAATTTAAGTCCAAAATTTCGCTAGAAGTTAAGAAGCCACGATCTTCGGAAGAAGGTGCAAGTGCTAAAGCCCCCGGTACTCCTAACCCGACCACATCTTCTAGCAAACCATGCGTAGCAATATGAACAATTCGCGAAGCTTCAATTGACTGTAAAACCTTGTTTTTTGTGGCTTCAACTCCTAAGATAGGGTCGGTATTCAGAAATTCAGCTATTTGTTGTGCTTCCGCTTCTGCACCTTTTAAAGGCATCAAAGTTTCGCCTGTTTCGGGATTTTTAGGCATTTCTGGATTGCCTAAAATTAGGTCGTTTATCGCCCCGGGATCGCGAGGAAAACCAACAATTAATGAGTGTTGAGGATTAGTTTGTTTGTTTCTTTCTCGTTGTTGACGAGTTAAGTCGAGAACTTGAATTGCCGGAGCAGTTAGCAAGGTATGCTTCTGAACTAAATATTGTTCATTTTCATCTAAAAGGGCGACAAAGGGAACTAAGAATAATTCTTTTTGGGGAATGAAAACAATTCTTTTATTTTCGTCTTGGGGAAGCAAATCGGCGATCGGATCGATCAAGATTTGATGTAGTTTTTGGAGTTCTTCCCCTGGATAGAAAGGAGGGATAAATAAGCCATCGCGAGTGTTTTTAACTAACTGAGCTAAAGTTTGATTTTCTAGGAGAGAGGAAACTTCTACATTCCGAAAAGCGACTTCTCCTGTTGGTTGAATTACCCAAGTATAAATGTTATCGTTGACTAGGGAGTATTGAACTAAAGTTGCGTTTTGTTCTTGAGCAATTTGTTTGATTTTTTGAATGTTTGGCGGGTTAATATCGGGCGGATTTTCGGCAAAGTTAGCAGCGAGTAATTCAATAAAAGCTCTGGCTCGTCCTCGTTCGGCGATTTCTAAAGCTGCTTCAATTTTATTTTGCGCGATCAGTGTTTCTTGGAGGTAGCTATAAGTTTGATTTTGTCTTTCTGCAAGAGAAACTTTATTTTCATCAGTTAAACCGGGACGAAGAGATTCCCAAGCTTCAACTGCGGCAAAAAGTTGTGTTTCTGCTTGAGAATATTGTTGAGATTTGAGATAAGCAACACCGATATTATTTAAAGTTGCACCAATTCCGGCGCGATCGCCAACTTCTTGACGAATAGCTAAAGCTTGTTGAAAAATAGAAATAGCTTCAGATTGCTGACCTGTTTTGGAGAGAACTTCGCCAATATGGTTGAGAATTTGGGCTTCCGTCGCGCGATCGCCGATTTCTCTGGCAATAGTTAAGGCTTGTTGCAAAACTGCGAGGGCTTTTTCCGTTTGTCCTAGTTCAGCATAAGTGACACCGAGGGTATTTAAACTTATCGCTTCACCATAGCGCTTGGTATTAGTTCCATAAGCTTCAGGAATCAAGCGAAATGTTGCTAAAGCTTCTTCAGCAGATTTTAAAGCCTTTTCGTGCTGTCCGAGTCGATTATGAACCAAAGCAAGGTTATTCAACAAAGTCGCTTGTTCTTTCGGTAACTCCCAAAAACCGCCTGCGGCTTCATCTAAACGTAGTTGAAAATTCTCATCTTGTTCCCGAACGATCGCTAAAGCTTCTTCTAGTGCAGCTAAAGCTTTTGGATACCTTCCCAAACGTTCGTAAGCAGCAGCTAATCCTGTGAGCGTAACACTAACTCCTGGTAAATCCCCTAACTCGCGACGTAGCGCTAAAGCTTGTTTGTAAGTTTCTAAAGCTTGAGGATAATTACTCAGGTTAACATAAGTATCGCCAATGCGGTTGAGAGTATCACCTTCCTTGAGGCGATCGCTTTCTCGCTGATAAACTTCGAGAACTTGATTATAACTGTTAAGTGCGGTTTGGAAATTTCCCTCTTGAAACTGTTTTTCCGCTTGCACGTAAAGGTCTTGTCCCGCATTATCAAAAATACACTTATTTGCAGGTTGTAGGGGACAAACTTTCGACTGAATCGGATTTTGTAAGAGAGTTAAATTTCGGAGTTTTGTCAGAGTTCCCAGCGAATCGATCTCAGTAATTTGATTGCCTGTTAAGCTTAAATAAGTGAGATCGGTGAGCTTAGCCAAGGGCGTGACATCGTTAATTTGATTAAAACCCAGGACAAGATAAGTCAGGTTAGTCAGATTTGCCAGAGGAGTAACATCTGTTACCTGAGTCCCAACTAAAGTTAGATTAGTTAAATGAGTTAAACTCCCAAAAGGACTTAAATCGGTAATCGGAGGCTGAGTTAAACTTAAACTTGGATTAGCCGAAAGTAATTCTTGTGCAGCATCGCAATCAGTCGTCCCCACATATTGTAAAAGAACATCGACAGTTTGTTTGGCACTCTCAGAAAGGCGAGATCGATTTTGACACCATTCCGCAAAGGTACGATAATTTTCCGCCGCTTGGACAGACTGTTTTAGCGCACTCGATTGTCCTAAACCGAGGACTAAGAAAGTAGCGATGGCTGCGCCGACCTGGCGATACGCTAGAGTGAAGCGACGCTTAGAAAACAAGACACTCTTAATTTTATTAACTTGTGACATCAGTTGGCTCTCTCAAAATTAACAGAGAATAGTTCTGAAGAAAATATTGAGCGAGGCTAAATTACCTCTACATTCTCTTTTTTAACTTCTACAAGCGGCAACGTCTAATTTCGAGCAAAAGAACTTCACCGAAATCGCTATCTCCAACTGAGTCAAGAAAATAATTATTCCAATAACGGAACTTGAGTAAATTCTTCCAAGCCAACCGAATCTAAAAGTATTGGCGCTGTCTGTTCGGCATAAGCGGCATCCAAAGCATCATACCAGACACCTAAATCGGCAAAATCAGCCGCCGTTTTTCCGTCTGGATTAATATTCGGGAGGCGGTGAACCCAACCACTCACAGAAACATCTTTCGTTGCATCAGCAGGATCGCAAACTAAAGTCAAAGTCCATTCATAAACTTTTGGTTCACCATTAAGCTGTCTAGTTTCCAGAGAGACAGTTTCGGGAATTGGCAGACGCAAAATACCAGCTTGAGAATTTGGCTCTAATTCTGTGAAATAAACTTCCTTGCCACTATCATACAAAGCAAACTCTAAATAAGAAGCATTAGTTTCGGGGACATAAACAAAAAAGGTAGGATGAGCAGAAGCGGTTACAGGCATACCAAAGTTTGTCCCAGGAATTAAAGGAGTGAGTTCAGTTTCCGCCGGAAAACACTCGCCAAAATCTCCACGGGGAGGTAAAAACACTCTCCGGGGAGGTACGGGAATACCCGACGGTTTAAAAGCTTGAGCCAGAGTGAAAGATGGCTTACCAACCAATACAGTAATTTCCAAGCCCAAAATACAAGTCAAAGATATTAACTGAGTGCGTGAGTATGGCATTTTTTACTCCTTAAATTAGGTAAAAAGAATAAATGTAAAGATTCAGATAGATAATTTCCAGAGACGCTGGCGCTACCACACCAATCGCCACTTTCAACTAGAGTTAATTTAACAAAGGAACTCGTTGAAATCGTTCTAGCCCCACCTCATCTAAAAGCTTGGAGGCTGTACCTTCGCGATAAGCCGCAGCTAAAGCATCATACCAAATGCCTACATTAGCAAAATCTACGGCTGTTCTGCCACGAGGATGAACATCTGCACTACGGTGAACCCAACCACCAACAAATAAATCTTGGGCGCGATCGCTCTCGTCGCAAACTACGGTTAAAAACCATTGATAAATTTTCGGTTTCCCGTTAACTTTCCCTGCTTGCAAAGAGACTGTTGGGGGAACCTGAAGCCGCAAAATACCAGGTTGAGCAGTTGGTTGCAGTTGCAGCTTATAAAGTTCGCGGCGATCGTCATACAAAGTAAACTCGAACTTAGAAGCATTTGTGCGCGGCACGTACACAAAAAAACTAGGATGAGCGGAAACTGTCAGAGGCAAACCAAACTCTGAATTAGGAATTAAAGCAACTAAACTAGTTTCTCCCACTACACAACTCATTCTTGTTTGCGGAGTCCGAGGTCGTCTGAGCCGAAAAATACTTCTCGGTAAACGGGCGCGAGGAGGCGGAAAAGGTAAACGAGCAGGTACAGGAATACCAGATGGTTTAAAAGTTTGAGCAAGAAGAAAATCTGCTTCGCTTTGGGCTTGTGCTTGTCTAGAAAAACTTACATTTACAGTAACTTGTAAGCATAACAGACAACTAACAAAGATCCACTCGATCGACTTACCCAGCGTGTAGCTCATTATTTTTCCTTGCTCCTTAGCTTGTCAATAAGATATTTGTCGTGAGGGGGAAGTATGACGGGAGAAGAAGAATTAAATTGAAGTTGGAAATTGTCAAACCTCTGTCATCAATTTTCCCGAACAAGTTTCAGCTTAAATCAAATTAGTGACTGAGACTGCTTTGGCAGTCTGTAATCAAATCTGGTTGTCTCACAAAAAATTATTCAACTAAAGGAATGGCACTAAATTGCTCTAAACCAACCGAATTAAGCAATACCGGAGCAGATTGTTCGGCATAAGCTGCATCCAAAGCATCGTACCACAAACCAAGCTCGGCAAAATCTGTCGCTGTTTGAGTTGCGGGAGCAATATCGGCAACACGGTGAACCCAACCATTAGCGCGCAAATCGGCAGAGCGATCGTCCTCGTCACAAACTATACTAAAGAACCATTGATAAACTTTTGGTTGACCATTTACTTCCCCAGCTTCGAGAGAAACTGTTTCCGGTAAGGGAAGACGCAAAATACCTGCTTGGGAGGTTGCTGGTAATTCTAGGCTATACACTTCGGTTCGACCATCAAACAAAGCAAACTCGAAGCGAGAAGCCGTTGATTGGGGTACATATATATAAAAAGCTGGATTTGCCGAAGCAGTTAAAGGCATACCAAAATCTCGCCCTGGAACTAAAGGTGTGAGTTTCAGGTCTCCAAGAGCACAATCGCCACTCGCACGAGGAGGAGGAAGTCGCCGACGTGCAGGGATTGCTGCATTACGAGAAGGTTTAAAGGCTTGGGCTAAGGTGAAAGGTTGTTCGCTAATCAAGGCAGTAAGTTGTATACCTGCTAGTAAACTTAAAGATACTAACTTACCAGTCAAATTAGTCATGTCTTTTGTTCGCTCCTTGCATTGGTAATTTTGATGAGAATTAATTATTAATCCAAAATAACAATTGAATTCTCCGGATTTCGAGCAATTATCTCAAGAGCGTATTTGTTTAAGTAGTCTTTATCTGTTTGCGATCCTAAGATGCCTTTTTCTTAGGAACTAAGAGCCACCAAGGAGTAGGAATTGTACGCCAGAGTTTAATCGTATGGTCGTAGCTACCACTAGCTAACATTTCTCCATCAGGACTAAACTGAACGGATCTTACTGGAGCAGCATGACCGATTAAGGTGCGTAAAAGTTCCCCATTTGGTAAATTCCAGAGTTTAATTGTATGGTCGTAGCTGCCGCTAGCTAAAAGTTTGCCATTGGGGCTAAAGGCGATCGAGTAAACAGGCTGATTATGTCCTCCTTGCTGAGGATTTGTTTCCAGGGTCAGGGGTGGTGAGTTATTTTGTAAGTTCCATAGTTTGATTGTGAGATCAAAACTACTGCTAGCGAGGGTTTTACCATCAGGACTGAAAGTAACATCTAATACTGAGTCAAAATGTTCTTCCAGACTGCGATTTAAGGAACCATCTGAGACTTTCCATAACTTAACGATCGCATCTGCACTGCCACTGGCTAAAAGTTTACTATCGGGGCTAAATTCTAGGGAGCGAATACCGAGAGAATGTCCTTCAATCGGGATTTCGCTTTCTTTTCCTTCCCGAAGATCCCAGATTTTAATTCCACCATTGTTATTACCACGGGCTAGCCAATGTCCGTCGGGACTAAAGGCAATTGTTGTCACATCAGCTTCGTGAGTAATTATTTCTTTTGGTTCGGTTTCTTCTGCTTGGAGATCCCAAATTTTAATTGTTTGGTTGGTACTGACTGTAGCTAAACGAGTACCATCGGGACTGTAAGCAACGGAACTAAATTCTATTAGTCCTTCGGGTTGCAGTTGCGGTTTTTCTTCTTGGGCTGTTTTTATATTCCAAAAGTTTACTGTATAATCATCGCCACCACTAGCAAGAATTTGCCCATCAGGGCTAAAAGCCAGCGATCGCACTTCGGCAATTCCCCCTGTAGGTTCGTCTTTACGCAGGGTAAATTTTTCGCTACCATCGGCTACATTCCAAAGCTTGATCGTGCGATCGTCGCTTGCACTGGCTAAGGTTGTACCATCGGGACTATATCTAACTGCAAATACCGAACCGTAATGTCCTTCGAGGGTTTTAATCAGTTTCCCGTTTTCGAGATTCCAAAGTCGGATTGTATTGTCTTCGCTAGCACTAGCTAAGGTTTTACCGTCGGGACTAAAATCTATTGAACCGACAGGATTGTAATGACCTTCAATCGGTAAGGAAATTTCTCCACCTGCTTGAGTATCCCACAGTTTAATAAATCCTTGTTCGCTAGCACTAGCTAAAGTTTGACCGTCGGGACTAAAAGCTAGAGTTCTCACCCAATAATCATGACCTTCTAAAGTGGTGGCGAGTGTAGCTTCGGCGACATTCCACAATTTAATCAGGTTATTGTCGGTACTGCTACTAGCAATTATTTGACCGTCGGGACTAAAAGCAATGCTATAAACTAAACCTCCGGTTTCAATGGTTTTGGCTTGACTAGTTTCTAGATCCCAAATTTTAATTGTCCCATCGACACTACCACTGGCTAAAGTTTTGCCATCAGGACTAAAAGCTAGGGAAAGAACTTCTTCTTGATGTCCTTGCAGGTCGGTAATTTTTGCTCTGGTTTGAACGTCCCAAAGAGTGATGGTAAAATTGCCAGTTACACTAGCAAGAGTTTGACCGTCGGGACTGTAAACTACTGACCAAACTTCATCATAATGTTTTTCCAGAAGTTGAGCAGAATCGAGATCCAGATGCCACTGTTTTACGGTGATATCGTCGCTGATAGTAGCAAGAGTTTGACCGTCGGGACTAAAAGCGAGATCCAAAATATCGTCGTCATGTTTGAGGAATAAATCGCTAACTTCCACCAAATCGTCAAGAATGTCTGGGGTAATTGGATTTGTCCTTTTCGAGCGCGAGGCGATCGCCACAAATAATCCGCTTAAAATAGCGATCGCTAATAAAAATCCGGCTATACTTACAGATTTTTCCCGCACAGGTTCAGCAATTGACTTGATGTTACTCATATTTTTATTTACTCACTCGCTGACTCGGTTGCTTGGACTTGCACTTGCGCTGGTTCTGGTAACTGAGTAATTGCTAGATCCTCATTTTCTTGTTCTTCTGATTCATTAATTTCTGCTTTAATTGCTGGAATGTCGCTATTAATCGTATGCCAAACCAAGGCGCCATCATAGAGATCGTATCCTGGTTGAGCGATCAGGCGATCGTAACAGGCTCGATAGGGAGGTGTATGAGCATAAAGTCGTGTTTGTCCGTTCAATTTTTCTTGCACGTAGCCTGCTAATTCTAAGTAACATTTTGCTTTACCTCCATCGGCGGTTGCCGGTAAATTTTCTTCATATTGAGCCGCGCGTCGAAAAGATTCATAAGCTCGGAAAACTAAGTAAGGAACTCTGGGGTCGGGATTTTCACTTGCTTGTTCGGATTGAATTAATAAGTTTTCCGGTTCTTCATAGGGACTTTCAAAATCTACTTGCGCCCAGTAAAGTAAGCCGTAGTTGAGAGAAACTTCTTTGAGTAGTTGTCGCTGAGCTGGTACAGAAATTTGGTTTGCTTCGTTTTCGCCTAAAGTTCGCAGTCGATTCCAGGCTAGTTCCAAATAAATTTCTGCTTGTCGTAACTGTTCGACGCTTTCCATTTTGCCCGTCCAGTTAACTTGCTGTAAACCTTGTAACAAGATAACTCGACCTAAACGAATAATTGATTCGGTGTTTTCTGCTTCTAAGCCTTTTTCGTACTCGATTTGGGCTTTGTCTAACTGTCCGAGTTGTTCGTAAACTTTACCCACAGCGAGACTTAATTCGGCTTCTGCTTCTGCGGTTTCGAGAAATTTACTCGCTTGACGGTAGTTTTCTAGTGCTTGTAATAGTTCTCCTTGTCTGACTAAATGATTGCCTCGGTATTGATACCATTTTCCCAGTTTGGGTAAATTGTCGTTGATGCTATAAGCACCTAAAAATACTAAGCAAGAAAAGCCAAAGGCAGCTCGCGAGTTCCATTGGGGAGGTAAGCGTAAGGATGCTAAAACGTTTTCAATGGTTTTTTGTCCGTTTTTCGTCAATGCACCGCCAGCCCCGGCTAAAAGTGCTGCTCCCTGAGCAATTAAAGCGCCATTTTGCAACGCATCGGCGGCAGGAACGCCTTCAACTTGCTGAAAAAATGTTTGGGTGGTGGTAGTCATAAAGGCAGCCGCAGCGCCGAGAAAACCTACCGCAGCCGCAGTCCATACCCAGTCAAACAAGGAAACTGGTTCGTCGTCGCCACCAACTAAAGTGGGTTTGAGATGCCACCACCAGTTTGCGTCTTCTCCTTTTAAACTATTACGCCATGCAGCGAGTTGATTGCCGCGAGCAATGACAAAACGTTGTTTTTTCAGTCGTCGATCTAATTCGACGATCTGACGCACTGATTTTTCTGGAGCAGAGGTTTTATCTACTTCTTCAACTTCATCGCGAGCGAGTAATACTTCTAAAACTAAATCCCAAGCAGGGTTGCGGGTTTCTTCTAAGGCGATAAGCGCTTTTTCGTAGCGTTCGAGCGCTTGCTCGATTGGAGAGCGTTCGTCAGTTAAGCGCCACCACCAGTTATCTGCTGGTTTTAAGCTTGCTTTCCACTCGTCTAAGAGATTATCGTCAGCGATAACTTTGGCTTGTTTGCGTAAGCGATCGTCGAGGGCGATAATTTTGGCGAGTCGTTCCATTGGGGGTTGTTTTTGACCGCTTTCGGCGACTTCGACGGCATCTCTAGCGAGGAGAACTTCTAAGAGTTCGGCTGAGGAAGGTTGGGGTGGTTCTTCGAGTTTAACTAACGCTTTTTCGTAACGGTCGATCGCTTGGTTGGGAAGGGGTTTGGGATCTGTGAGTTCCCACCACCAATAACTACTGGGAATTTCTAAACCTTGTTTCCATTCTGTTAGCATTTTGCTGACAGCGATCGCGTTTGCTTGTTTTTTTAAGCGATTATCGAGGCGAATTATGGTGACAATATCTTCGATTGGTAAAACACTGTTACCTTTTTTGGCTTTTTCTACTGCATCTCTAGCTTGCAGCATTTCTAAGAGTTGGGGACATTCGGGAGGTTGGTTAGACTCGACGGTAGCGATCGCTTTTTCGTATTGTTCGATGGTTTGACGCAGTAAGGGTAAGGGGTTGGTGAAATCCCACCACCAGGAGGAGTTTGGTGGTTTGAGGTGGTGTTTCCAGTCTTCTAAGCGGCGATCGCGTGTCAGGGCTACTCCCAAGGCTTTTAGTTGTTCGTCTAAGGTAATGATTTCGGCAATTTTGCTTCGTTCTGGTTTTTGTTCGTTAAGAACTTCTTCGAGGCGATCGCGACTGAGGAGAACGTCAAGTAATTTTTCGGTGGGAATTCTCTCTGGATATTGTTTGGTTTTGCTTAAAGCGTGTTGATAAGCATTTAAAGCTTGTTTTAGCAAGGAAGTTTGCGCATTATTTAAATTCCACCACCAATGAGCGGCGGGAATATTCAAATTTTCTTTCCATTCGGCTAAATTTTCGTATTCTGCGAGTTTATCACTTTGAGCTTTTAAACGAAGATCTAGTTCAATTAATTTAGCGATCGCGTTTCCTTTTGATTCTACTTCTGAGGTGCGATCGCGTTCTACCTCATCTCTGGCGAGAAAAACTTCGAGAATCTCTTCTAATGCTGGTTCCAAGGCTTTTTCCAGATTTGAGAGTGCTTTTGCGTATCGCTTCAGCGATCGCTCGAAATCTACTTTTGTCCCTACACCTGGATTTTCGGAAGTATGTTGTCCAGGATGAAAATTCAGTTTCATGTCCATTGAGCGATTTTGTCTAGGGATTACTTCTACTAAGATAACTACTTCTAGCCCTTAGTTGAAATCTAGGGAAACTTACTCAATATTTATTTGTTATTTTTCATAATTTCACCCTGATTACTCATTTTCGCCACTAACTGCGAAAATGAGTTTTTCGAGCAATTTTGCTGGCGGTTTGTTTCTGCAAATCACTTCTCAGCAGTTCCCTGTCTCTAATCGCGTTTTTTCCCTAAACTGAAAGGACTTTGACTTTTTTCTTCTTTATCTGTCTTTACTTCTGGCAAAGAAATATCGCTTTCTTTTACCTCTGTTTCGCTTGATAAATCTGCCTGATTCAAAGCCTCTCGAATCATTTTTCGCAGTTGACGCTGGACTGCTATATGCTTTCCTGGTTTCACTTTGGTTGATGTACTGATTAATAACTCCTCGCTATCAAGATTTTCTAAACCATCTATACGAGTAGCATTAAGTACATTACTATTTTGTTGTTTAATTTTTTTCCCTACTTCACTAAGAATTGCATAAATGCGATCGAGGTTAGCATCTGCATCCACGCTCACTTCGACAACTGCATAAACATAATCCTTAGAATAGTTGACAATTTTGTTAATACTACCATTCCGCAGGATATAAACTTGACCAGTTAAAGCACGAATACGAGTTGTTCTTAAATCAATTGCTTCTACTATCCCTTCGGCGACTACACCTTCGCCATCATCTGTTTGAATGTAGTCTCCAATTATATAATAGTTTTGAAACAAAATTGAAATCCCATTAACCACATCGTCAATTACGTTTTGGGCGCCTAAACCCACAGCTAAACCGACAATTCCTGCACCTGCAAGGACGGGAGTTGGGTCCATATCAATTGTGCGCAAGATAATAAATCCTGACCAAAAATAAATAAAGTAGTTACAGAAATTTTGTCCTAAGGGAACAAAGGTTAAACTGCGGCGATATTTTTCTTCGTTATCATCACCTTGAAGTAAGATATATTCTATAAATAAATCAGCAACTTTAACAGCAATTTTGGTAACGAAAACAATCGAAACGATTCTCAATGCTGCCTGACCATAACCAATTAAAAAGTTCAGCCATTCTACTTGTTGGAAAGCTAAAATAGCTGTGCCAATGTAAATAGCATATTTTAAACAAGTCTGAGCGAAAGGAATCAAAGAACGAAAGTTATGATAAAATCGTAAAACTGTTTTAGCATTTTTGGCTTCTGTGGCTAGTTTATAGCCAGAAGAATCAATTGTATTAACAATCGCGGCTGAAGTTTTAGCAATCACTAAACCGATGGAAATTATTAAATACAGTTTAATTACTAACCATAAACTTTCATAAATAGTTTCGGGCAAGTTAAAAAAGCTCAGACATAAAGCGACAATACCTAACCGCAAACCGTTAATTAAGCTACGATCGAGAACCTGAAAAAATTCATCTATTTGTTCGTCGTTGGCTGCAATTAATTTCTTATTTTTTACATAATCGCTTGCTTTTTGCAAATATTTGTGCAGCCATTTTAAGGCAAAATAACCTAAGAAAATTACTCCTAAAGTTTTCAGGAGAGCCAGACCTAAATTCAGCCAAAAACTGCGTGGAACTGAACTAATAATTTTGAAAGTAGTTTTGGTTAAGTCTTTTTGTTGGTAAATTAGCCAGGCGTCTACAGCTAGGACGAAAATAATTAAAACTACCTCTGCAAATAAAAATAATCGACTTAAATTTTGTCTAATTTTAATGAAATTATCTTTCTGTTCCTGGGAGAAATATTGAGATTTCAACAATTGCTTGACGACCGATTTATTAGTCAAATTAAGGAGGTAAAATAAAATGACTAAAACAGCAATCTCACTAAGAATAAGCAACCCGTTACTAATTAGTGGAGACATGGGCATTAGCTCCGATAAATAAACTCAAAAATATTGGCAAATAAAAGTATAAGGCTATTATAAATCAAAGGGGATAAATTCAATATAAAGTTATTTAAAATAATTAAAATAGCGATAAGGAGAGTGAAATAGATCGCTCGAGAGAGCATACCAATGGCGATCGTCTAAGCAAAATCCAGGCGATCGCCAAAAAGCTGGTTCGAGAGTAACTTGCTAGGGGAGATTCAAGCACAAACAAAAGTAAGACGAACAAAACCGATTAACTTTCTAAAATAAAGCTTGGGAACCTAGCTACAACCGAAACTTGCAGCGTAAAATAGCGAGAATCGAAAGCGAACTTATTTCTCCCTAATGGTCAAACTAACACCAAATCCAAGCTTCAGTTTAACGATTCGCCTAACATATCCCAATCGAGCCGGGATGTTAGCCAGTGTAGCCCAAGCGATCGCCGATGTGGGCGGTAACTTAGGACAAGTATTACTGATCGAACAAACCAGGAAAACCTACTTGCGTGAAATTACCGTTGACGCAGCAAGTACCGAACACGCCGAACAAATTGTTGCCGCCTTGAAAAGTTTACCAGACGTGCAAATCGTCAAAGTGTCCGATCGCACCTTCGATCTTCATCGCGGTGGCAAAATTCACATCCAGAGTCGGATCCCCCTAACCGCCCAATCCGACCTCGCAATGGCATATACTCCAGGAGTAGGACGAATTTGTAAAGCGATCGCCGAAGATCCCGAAAAAGTTTACTCGCTGACGATGAAAAGTAACACCGTCGCGATCGTTACTGATGGTAGCGCAATCCTCGGATTAGGTAATCTCGGACCCGAAGCAGCTTTACCAGTCATGGAAGGTAAAGCTATGCTCTTTAAAGAATTTGCTGGTATCGATGCCTTTCCCATCTGTTTAGCCACCCAAGACACCGAGACAATCGTCGAAACCGTGAAAAATCTCGCCCCAGTCTTTGGCGGTGTCAACCTCGAAGATATCAGCGCCCCACGCTGCTTTGAAATCGAACAAAAACTGCGACAAGAAACCAACATTCCCATCTTTCACGACGATCAACACGGAACCGCGATCGTCACTTTAGCCGCCTTATATAACGCCCTGAAACTGGTCAAAAAAAGCCTAGAAGAGGTGCGAATTGTAATTAACGGAGCCGGAGCCGCCGGAGTCGCGATCGCCCACCTCCTCCGCAAAGCAGGCGCAACCACCATTTTGATGTGCGACTCAAAAGGCATCCTTTCCACCGCCCGAAACGATCTCAACGCCCAGAAACAAGAATTTGCCGTTGCAGAAAGTGGTTCCCTCGCCGATGCCATGAAAAACTCAGATATCTTTATTGGTGTCAGCGTTCCCGGAGTAGTCACCCCAGAAATGGTGAAATCGATGGCTAGCGATCGCATCGTCATGGCAATGGCAAACCCAATCCCCGAAATTCAACCAGAATTAGTTTACGACGACGTAGCAGTTATTGCCACCGGACGCAGCGACTATCCCAACCAAATCAACAACGTCCTCGCCTTTCCCGGCGTATTTCGTGGCGCACTCGACTGTCGCGCCGCCGCCATTACCACCAATATGTATTTAGAAGCAGCAGCCGCGATCGCCTCATTAATTTCTCCCCACCAACTCGAACCCGAACATATTATCCCCTCCGTCTTTGACGAACGAGTGGTTACCGCCGTCTCCGGAGCCGTCCAAAAAGCCGCCCGTCAAGACGGAGTAGCCCGACTTTAGGGATTAGGGACTGGGGACTGGGGACTGGTGATTGGGGACTGGGTTCAGTTATCAGTTATCAGTGAACAGTGAACAGTGAGCAGTGAATAGGGAACAGTTAACAGTTTATTCGCTAATTGCTTTTTGTCTCCAATATCTACTGGTAACTGATAACTGATAACTGATAACTGATAACTGTTCACTGCTCACTGAAAACCCCCTCTTCCCAATTCCCAGTCCCCAGATAGAGCTAAACCAAACCAAAACCCGAAAAAATAAGAAAAAATGCTGTTATTTCCAGCTTCTTAAACATGAACTTTAACTTTTTCGATTTATTTTGGGTGTTTCTCATCTTCTCTTCCCTGCAACCTTGGTGGCAGCGTCGTCAACTCGAATATCGTCGAGTCAAAACAATCCAAGAATTCGAGCAGGAACGCAAAAGCCGTGTAATCTTGCTCATTCACCGCCAAGAATCAATTAGCTTGCTCGGAATTCCCCTCTCGCGCTACATTTCTATCGAAGACTCAGAACAAGTATTACGAGCAATTCGCCTTACTCCAGATAACGTCCCCATCGACTTAATTCTCCATACCCCAGGAGGACTGGTATTAGCCACCGAACAAATTGCTAGGGCATTAATTCGTCATCCCTCCAAAGTAACTGTCTTTGTACCTCACTACGCCATGAGTGGCGGTACAATGCTCGCCTTAGCAGCAGATGAGATCGTCATGGATGCAAATGCAGTCTTAGGACCAGTCGATCCCCAACTTGGTAATATGCCAGCAGCTAGCATTTTGCAAGTAGTGACCGAAAAGCCAATTGAGAAAATCGACGACGAAACGCTGATTATGGCAGATTTATCGAAAAAAGCCATGAATCAAGTGCAACGTTTTGTCCGAACCTTACTTAAAGACGACATTCCGGAGCAAAAAGTCGCCCCAGAAGATATTGAGAAAATCGTCGATACCCTCACCAGTGGTAAAATTACCCACGATTGTCCGATCGCTGTAGAAGAAGCTACCGAATTAGGTTTACCCGTCACCGTCGGTTTACCCAAAATCATTTATCAACTGATGGATTTATATCCCCAACCCCAAGGTGGTCGTCCCTCTGTACAATATATTCCTATGCCCTACAAACCTTATCCAGCTTTACCAGAAAGCAAAGGTAGACCGCAAGAATAAGGATTTGGGGACTGGGTTCAGTTAGCAGTGAACAGTGAACAGTAAACAGTGAACAGTTTATCCTTTTTATCCTTTCCCTTTTCCCCCTCTTGCTTGCTTGTCTCCAATCTCTACTCTCTACTGATAACTGGTAACTACACCCAATCCTCAATCCCTAATAATTGCACAAATACTGCTTTGAGAGCCATACTATTGCCATCAACCAAAACCAAAGAAAATGACAAGCGCACAGAAATTATCAAAAAATAGGCGAGAAGCCCGCCGTAACTTGTGGTTTGAAAGAGCAATGGCAATAATTGCGACAATTAATTATCTAGTAGTATTATTTGACGTTACTTATCTTCCCTTACGAAATTTTTGGCTTCAAGGCAGAATTCAGCTTTTTAGCTTTCAAGTTGGTCCGTGGGAAACTGAAGGAATTCCGGTTGAAGTTCCGCTCCCGCCAGTAACAAACTGGTATGATTGGGTAAAGGGAATCGAACCTTATCGCGATACAGAGCAGTATCTAGAAGTAGTTGAAGAATTAGAAGATCAAGTTATTGCTACCAGTCTGCGATCGCCGGAAGTAGAGGTAATTCTTGCGGAATTGCGCCAGCGTAGTATAGACATAATTGAAACCAATCCTTTCCAAATTGCTAATAAAACTGGCACTTTGGAAAAAATTAAAAATGAAATGCGCGAGCATCTCGAAGAAGAGTCAGCGAAAGAGGCTTTTCGTGTTTTTTGGAGTCAAGAATATTTAGCAGAGCAAGGTTTTACCGAAGCCTTGGCTTTTTTCAATGAAGAAATTCGCCCTTTATTTGCCATCAATTATTATCGTCCTATTGGTGAAAATGGCGAGTTTGTAGACAATTTTGGTTTATTTGATTTTCCCTTTGAAGCACTTTTTTTTGTGGAATTTTTGGCGCGGACCTGGTTTATAAGTCGCCGCCATCATGGAATAAGTTGGTTCGATGCAATGCTCTGGCGCTGGTATGATTTCTTCTTCTGGTTGCCAATTTTTATTCCTTTTCAAGATTTAGCGAGATATTTACGTTTGCTGCGGATTATTCCCGTAACAATTCGTTTAAATCAAGCTAATTTAATTAATCTTGACAAAATTCAAAAACAGGCAAGTCAAGGATTTGTCGCTGGAATTGCTGAAGATGTAACCGAAGTAGTAATTATTCGGGTATTAAATCAATTTCAAGCCGCAATTCGCGATGGAGAAATTACTAATCTCCTGCAAAGTAGCAGAGTGAAGCCTTATATAGACCTTAATGATGTTAATGAAACAGCAGAATTAACTAAGTTGATGACTAAACTAATGGTAGATGAAGTCATCCCGAAAGTCAGACCAGATTTAGAAGCTTTATTACAGCATAATATCGATAAAACAATTCATGATTTTCCTGCTTATCAAGCAATTCAACAATTACCAGGAGTTGAGGATATAGAAAATAGATTAGTCGCGCAATTAGTTCCTCAAATTTATCAAATTATTTACGATAATCTCAAAAATGCGACCAAAGAAGATCCAGTTAATGACGAATTAATGTCGCGCTTGTTAGAAAATCTGGGTCAAACATTAGGAAGCGAACTTCAAGCTCAAGATACTTTACAGAGAACTCAATATTTGCTAGATGCCTTAATTGAAGAAGTCAAAATTAACTACGTCGAACGTTTGTCTCAAGAAGACATCGAACAAATCCTCGATCAAACTAGGGCTTTGCGGGAAAAAGCTCGCCAACAGTATCACGAGACAAGATTACTCAGCGATCGCCCCTAGTCGTCAATTTGTCCTTTATTTTGATAGACTAGAGATCGGTTGAGTTGCCGTGACGGGGACTCAAGCCAGAAGCAAGACATAATTTTGTCTGCGGAAAGTGGGTCGTACCCGCTTTTTTTGTTGGATAGATTTTTCGATGACTCATCCTCTAATACCCGAAATTATCGAGCTAGCGACACCAATCGCAGCAGAACTAGGTTTAGAATTAGTCGGCGCGGTTTTCCAGACGAACCGAAAACCGCCTGTATTGCGCGTGGACGTGCGTAATTTAGCTGATGACACCAGTTTAGATGACTGCGAACGGATGAGTAGAGCTTTAGAAGCACAATTAGATATTCAGGAATTAATTTCCGAACCCTACGTGCTAGAAATATCGAGTCCCGGTATTTCCAGACAGTTAACCACAGATCGAGAATTTATTTCCTTTAAAGGGTTTTCTGTCATTATCAAAACCTACACTCCCTATGAAGGAAAAAAAGAGTGGCGAGGAAAACTCCAAGGTAGAGACCAAGAGACAGTGTATCTCAACCAAAAAGGACGGGCGATCGCTATTCCTCGTCAACTCGTCGCCAAAGTGCAACTAGAAGATTAACCCCTATCGCTCGTTGGGCAAAAATTATTGGTCTTTTCTGGGTAGATGGTTCTTATTCGCGATTACCGATCGCCCCAATTGACCAACGAGCGATGACTGCTTACTGAAAAAGGAGATGCGTGCTATATGTCAATTGTTGCTTTACCAGGACTGAAAAAATTAATTGAAGAAATCTCTCAAAAACACAATTTACCCAAATCTGCCGTCCAGCAAGCATTACGAGAAGCGTTAATCAAAGGATACGAACGCTATCGTCGCGCTCAAAGTTTAAATCGCAACCAATTTAGCGAAGATTATTTTGAGAACTTTGAAGTCGAACTGGATACAGAAGAAGAAGGTTTTCGGATTCTCTCAACCAAGGTAATTGTCGAAGAAGTTGATAATACCGATCATCAAATTTCCCTCGAAGAAGTTCAGCAAGTAGCATCCGAAGCACAAACCGGGGATTCAGTAGTCTTAGATGTTACCCCAGATCAAAGAGAATTTGGTCGGATGGCAGCAATTCAAACCAAGCAAGTCCTGCTGCAAAAACTTCGGGATCAGCAGCGTAAATTGATTCAAGAAGAATTTCAGGACATTGAAAACACGGTTTTGCAAGCCAGAGTATTAAGATTTGAGAGACAATCAGCGATCGTGGCTGTGAGTAGTTCCTTTGGTCAACCAGAAGTAGAAGCCGAATTGCCCAAACGCGAACAACTTCCCAACGATAACTATCGAGCTAATGCGACATTTAAGGTTTATCTGAAAAAAGTGCGCGAAGGAACCCAACGCGGTCCGCAATTAATCGTTTCCAGAGCATCTGCTGGTTTAGTAGTTTATTTATTCGCCAACGAAGTACCAGAAATTGAAGACGAAGTTGTCAGAATTGTCGCCGTAGCTAGAGAAGCTAATCCTCCCTCTCGTCAAGTCGGTCCCCGCACGAAAATTGCTGTAGACACCCTAGAGCGAGATGTCGATCCAGTAGGTGCTTGTATTGGTGCAAGAGGATCGCGCATCCAAGCAGTAGTAAACGAACTACGCGGTGAGAAAATTGACGTTATTCGTTGGTCTCCCGATCCCGCTACCTACATTGCCAACGCCCTCAGTCCCGCCCGCGTCGATCGAGTATTATTAGTTAATCCTGACGAACGTCAGGCATTAGTTCTTGTACCAGATAACCAACTAAGTTTAGCGATCGGAAAAGAAGGACAAAATGTGCGCCTTGCTGCCCGTCTTACAGGCTGGAAAATTGATATCAAAGATACCGCGAAGTACGATCCTGAAGCTGAAAAACAAAAACAAGCAGCTCAAGCTGAATCGATCGAAGAAACAGCACAAGAAGATTTAGATCCTTTAGAAATAGGGATAAAAAAACAGTCTCAGCAAGAATTTGCTGATTTTGAGGACTTTGAGCAAGAAGAACTAGAGAGGGAATTTGGCGCAGACGAATCAGAATAGGAAGTAAGGAGGTGAGGTAAGGCATGAAAACCAACTACCGACGTTGCCTAAGCTGTCGAAGAGTAGGACCAAAAGATTCATTTTGGCGAATTGTCAGAGTCTACCCATCCCGACAGGTACAATTAGATGAGGGGATGGGACGTTCTGCCTACCTCTGTCCTGGTGAAAGTTGTCTATCTCGCGCCCAAAGCAAAAATAGATTGGGGCGATCGCTGAGAGCTTATGTTCCTCAAGAGATTTATCAAAGCTTGTGGCAACGTTTAAGCTCAGTTACAAACAAAGAAGAAATCTCGGCAGTGCCAAAAAATAACTGTCCCGGACACAGCAGCGATCGCGCTTCTTGAACTCCAAGCAAAGGTTTCACCCTCAAGGGACGAAAAACTAATTATCAAACCGACCTTACAATAGAAACAGCAGGGAGTTAAATTAAACTAAAAAAAACGTACTAAGCATGACAGAGGGAATTAATCTGGTAACTTACAACTACCAGACTAAACCCGAAATTATTCCTTCTGGTTGAATGTCGAAAAAGAAAAAAATGCTTGTATATACCTTGAAGTGATAGTTAGTCGATTGGCTAAAGCTTCAGTCAAATTAAACTATATTGTCAATTAAATCAAGATGAGGTGCTGTTTTCAAACTTATTTAATTTAAACAAGATTTAAGAGATCTAAATAACAAAATGAACTACTCTCTCTTACTCAAAACTTGAAAACTGGTAAGTATTACAGGACAAACGTGGATGAACAACGGCAAAGTTAGAATTTACGAATTATCAAAGGAATTGGATTTGGAGAATAAAGTTATTCAGAAAATTTGCGACCAACTCAATATCGCAGTTAAAAGTCACAGTAGCACGATTACAGAAGCTCAAGCAGAAAGAATCCGCGCGGCAGCAGAGCGGTATACAGCCAATAACGTTGCTGGCAAAAGTGGCGGTCTCAGTCAGGGTGAAAAAAATTCAGATTCGGGCTCGGTTCAGTCTCCACCCCGCTCAAACCGCTCGCGCAAACAACAAATTTTGGAAATTCGCCCCTCGAAACCTCGTTCTTCGTCTGGATCTCGTCAGTCGGAAAAAGAAAATACACCCAGGATGCCTACACCTCCCCGTCCACCTGTGAAACCACAGCCTCATAAATCGTCGCCAACACCTCAACCAAGTCTCAAAAAGCCGCAAGAAAGCCTTGCTGAAGAAGATAGAGACGAAAAAGCTTCTTCTGATCCTCAACAAATTGAGGTGGAAAAACCACAGGAGCGATCGCCTGACGGGGAAGCTAATCAAGGAGTTGTGGAAAAACCTCAACTGCTCGGACCTCCGGCAAGACCAACACAAGAAAGTTCTCAACCGGAGCAACCCAAGCAACCGCAGAACAAAAAAACTGCCAAAGTAGAAGCTCCGCGATCGCCGAAACCACCTCAACTAACTCCGACTCCTACTAAGGCAAAAGCACCGGAAAAACCAACTTCCGAAGAAAGTTCGCCCAGAAAAGCTAAACCGGCACTCAAAGAGCCACCTAAACTTCAGCGTCCGAGTAAACCGAAACCTGTGGAGCCACCAGAGGAAATTAAACCGAAAAAAGTGGCAGAGGTTGAAGAACCGGAAACTCCAGATCTTGAAGAAGAACAAGATTTACTCGAACTTCCTCAGAAGCCTAAACCTAAGCTGAAACGACCTGCTCCACCTCGTCCTTCGGTGGAAGAGTGGGAAGAGGAAGATGAAGATGAAAAACAAGCCAAAAAAGCTGGTAAACCTGCGGCTAAGGGTAAGCGTCGAGTTCAGCCTCTCATTGATGATGACGAGGATGAATTGGAAACAGAATTAACCCAATCTCAGGCAACAGTATCGGTAAGTCTGTCTATGGCTCGTCCTCCTAAGCCTAAAGCCGCCAACGGACAACAGGGTGGCGCAGTAGCTACCAGTGGCAAAAAACAGAAAAAGCCAGTTACGCCGAAAACTGATGCTGGTAATCGGAGCGAGAAAAGCGATCGCCGTCGCGAGAAAAAAGCGGCTCCGGAACTTCCAGAGATAATAGTTTTGGAAGGTAATCAGACTGTTCGCGATTTGGCTGAATTGCTGAATATCTCGGAAACGGAAATTATTAAGAAGCTGTTCATGAAGGGCATTGTCGTTAATGTTACTCAAATGCTCGACTTGCCGACAGCAAAAATGGTGGCAGAAGAACTCGGCGTCACTGTCGAAACTCCAGAAGAACGAGCCGCAGCTACGAAGATAACCGAGATGATTGACGAGGCAGATTTAGAAAATCTCCAGCGTCGTCCTCCAGTGGTGACGATTATGGGTCACGTCGATCACGGAAAAACTACTTTACTCGATTCGATTCGCTCGACAAAAGTGGCACAAGGTGAAGCAGGTGGTATTACCCAGCATATCGGAGCCTATCACGTCGATGTGGATCATGATGGGAAAACCCAGCAGGTCGTTTTTCTCGATACTCCAGGTCACGAAGCTTTCACGGCGATGCGAGCGCGGGGAACTCGCGTAACAGACATCGCGGTCTTAGTCGTAGCGGCTGATGATGGCGTGCAACCTCAAACTAAGGAAGCAATATCTCACGCTCGGGCTGCTAAAGTACCGATCGTGGTCGCGATTAATAAAATCGATAAAGAAGGCTCTCAACCCGATCGCGTCAAACAAGAACTGACCGAACAAGGCTTGGTTGCTGAAGAATGGGGCGGCGAGACGATTATGGTTCCAGTGAGCGCGATTAAAGGAGAAAACCTGGATACGCTCTTGGAAATGATTCTCCTAGTTTCGGAAGTGGAGCAGCTAGAAGCTAACCCCGATCGCCTTGCTAAGGGTACAGTGATTGAAGCTCATTTGGATAAGGCAAGAGGTCCAGTGGCTACTTTACTGGTTCAGAATGGTACGCTGCGCGTGGGAGATTGTATCGTCGCTGGTTCTGCTTTTGGTAAAATCCGGGCAATGATCGATGACCGAGGTCAAAAAGTTGAAGCCGCTAGTCCTTCTTTCGCAGTGGAAGTGTTAGGTTTAGCTGACGTTCCCGAAGCAGGTGACGAGTTTGATGTCTTTGCTAGTGAAAAAGAAGCTCGCGCGATCGCTTCTCAGCGTAGCGACGATAAACGAACTTCTCGCTTACAACAAGCAATGGGATCTCGTCGCGTTACTCTCAGCAGTATCTCGGAACAAGCTCGAGAAGGCGAACTCAAGGAACTGAACTTGATTCTCAAAGCAGATGTTCAAGGTTCGGTGGAAGCAATTCTCGGTTCCCTCAAGCAATTACCCCAAAATGAAGTACAAATACGGGTGTTGTTAGCTGCTCCCGGTGAAATTAGCGAAACTGATGTCGATTTAGCTGCGGCTAGTGGTGCGATCGTCATAGGTTTTAGTACCACATTGGCTAGTGGTGCGCGACAAGCCGCAGATCGTGAGGGTGTCGATATCCGCGAGTACAACATTATCTATAACCTCCTGGACGAAATTCAGGGAGCGATGGAAGGTTTACTCGATCCTGAAGAGGTTGAAGAACATCTCGGTCAAGCAGAAGTTCGTGCTGTCTTCACTGTCGGTCGCGGTGCTGTTGCAGGCTGTTACGTCCAATCAGGAAGAGTGGTACGCAATAGTAAGATGAGAGTTCGCCGTGGTGGTGAAGTGATTTACGAAGGTAATCTCTCTTCGCTCAAACGAGTCAGAGAGGACGTGAAAGAAGTTAAATCCGGATTTGAATGTGGTATCGGTGCTGATAACTTCAACGCTTGGGAAGAAGGTGACATCATTGAAGCTTATCAAATGGTGTTAAAGCGCCGGACTCTCTCGAAGTAGCATCGGCTTAATTAGTTATCTAACCGGCTAAAGTTAAGTATTGTTGTGCGACCAGCTTGGTCGCTTTTTTGATTATTTGTGGCGATCGCTATTTGATATAACTACTTCAAGGGTGCATAAGTGACTGTGCGCCTCTACCAAATAATTCATTATCATTCGACTAATGGAATCTTTTAAATCTGAACCTTTCTTGTGGATTCATTTAGCAGGCTTGGCTGTATTACCACTCGCTTTAGAATTGGTGTGGTTATCTTTAGCCGTCGGAGATCCAGTGCTACCCTTTTGGTTAGAATTGTTTTTCCTAGCAGCGATCGCGATCGTGCCAATCCTCGTTATGCAGTGGTATCGTCCTTTCGATATCTTTAGCATCTTAGTGGTTTCGCTTCAGCCACAACAACTTACTGAGAAACAACGCAAAATTTTGAGTTTGTTCAAAACTCCTAAACATCGAGTTTTTACTGTTGTGGGAGCAATTTTAATGCTGTTGCTGTTATGGCAAATATATCGCTATGCTCCCGCCGCCGCAACTGTGGCTTTGTTTCCCCCTCAATGGCGCATAGCCGCCCTGTTAGTGGCAGCTTTAGCTTTTTTAGTTAGCAATTTGTTTTTACAAGTACCGATTAGTGTGTTAACCGTGTTGTTGACAACTCAAGCTGAATACGAAGCGATAGAAGCGATCGCTGAATCCCAAATTCCTCAGCAATTTACTGTTCCTGGCTTTCGCGTCAGAAAAATTTTACCAACTTTGCAGGATTAGGGATTTCCGTTAACAGTTACCAGTTATCGGTTACCAGTCACCAGTTTATCCTCCCCCTCTTCCCCACCTCCCCAATCCCCATTTTGTGTATTTTGCAGCAGCAGCATTGAGAAGAACTAGGCTATTCTAAAAGTAAAAACACCCGATTATGGAGTAAGAGTGTAAATGCCTAGTTCAACAATTTCCTCTTTAGGTCAATATTCCCCAGACAGCGAAATCTGGCAAAGTTTGAAAGAAGCGATCGCCAATAGTTCCGGTTTTAAGCGTTGGCAACTTCAACAAAATAATTCTCTTGTATCATCTCAACCACAAAATACTGACGCACTTGTGCGTCGCTATCTCCGGGAGACTCTCGAAACCTTGGCTTATTAGGTTAATATCACATCCTCCCGACGCTGCATTTATCTATCCAGCGCGGGATTTATCCCTTTCTTAACTTAGTTAAGAAATTAAAAAGGTAAGTGGGGTATACGCTTGAGCAAACTACTAACTCGATTGTAAACTTCTTCAATCCTTTCCCCCTCGACATGAACTTCTGTCGTCGGATAATTTTGCAGAATTTCAATTAACGTAATTTGGTCGTCTTCAAGGGCAGATTTGACCAAAGCAGCACGTAAAGCTTGTTCGTTAGCTCGATTTGTGGGAGTATGAATAATCTCGCTTACTTGGTCAAGGACGAGTTCGCCAGGCGTGGTGTTAAGTATTCGATATAAAATCAGCGAATCTACATCTACTTCATTGTTTAAAACTCTGCGCAATTCTTCTGGTTCCTTGTTTGCCATTCTTAAGTACGCCTTTAACGAAGAAGATACCTCTCCGGTTTCCGCCAGTGCAGTTAACTCTGGTATCGATACTGACTCGCGTAGAAAACCGTACTTCAAAACTACATTCTCAGCAGCTTCAGCACTACTAGTCAAGAAAATTACTCCCGCCGCAGTTAACATACTAATGTAACTTAGCGATCGCCAGATTTTTCTTGACATTTTCTTGGTTTTGTGGTAAGACATAAACATAAAATTATCCAATTTGAATTTGTAATCTAAGTTAATTCTTAGACTTAATAGTTATATCTTCATCATTCAAGGGGATAATCTTGCGTCCAGCAAAATCCCCACTCAACAAGTCGCTCGTTTGTAGCAAAAAAGTTTCCGCAATGGTAGTATCGTTTTCGTGCCTGTCATACTAGAAAGAGAAGGCAATTTAATTCTAGGAGTGACTATGACTCCCAATCCTGCCATTATCAAATCTGTAGAACAACTAGGTTATCGAGTCACCGTTGGTGACGTTGCTGCACAAGCAGGATTAGAAATTAATCAAGCACAGCAAGGATTACTCGCCCTCGCATCCGAAGCTGGCGGACACCTGCAAGTAGCAGAATCAGGAGATATTGCTTACCTATTTCCGAAAAATTTTCGCTCAATTTTGCGAAATAAATACTTGCGGTTGCAACTGAAAGAATGGTGGGAAAAAATTTGGGCGGTTTTATTCTACCTAATTCGCATTTCTTTCGGAATTATCTTAATTGTTTCGATTGTCCTAATTTTTGCAGCGATCGCCATTATCATTATCACACTTAGTGCTAGCGATAGCGATAATAACTCTGGTGGCGGTAGTAGAAATCGTTCTGGCGGTGGAGGCGGAATTTTCTTCTTTCCTCGTTTCTGGATTGGACCGGATATTTTCTGGTTTTTTGACCCAACTTATTCTCCCAGATCGCGACGACAACGCCCTCAAAATCGTCGTTCTACTAACGAAAACGAGATGAACTTCCTCGAAGCTATCTTCTCCTTTTTGTTTGGTGACGGAAATCCTAATGCCGACATAGAAGAGCGTCGTTGGCAAGAAATTGGGGCGGTAATTCGCAATAATCAAGGTGCAGTAGTCGCAGAACAAATAATGCCCTATTTAGATGATTTCGACAATCGCGGCGACTACGAAGACTCTCTCCTACCAGTGTTAACTCGTTTTAATGGCTACCCAGAAGTATCGCCAGACGGAGAAATTATCTACTATTTTCCAGAGTTACAGGTAACAGCAAGAAACCAATCTCACTCAGCAGTACCAGAATATCTCCAAGAAAAATTATGGCAGTTTAGTCGAGCCGGAAGCGGACAACTAATCGCTGCGGCTGCCCTAGGCGCTGTAAATATTATCGGTGCTTTGGTACTCAATTCTCTCTTACAAGATGGTCAAGTGGCTGCTCAAATCGGGGGACTAGTAGCATTTGTCGATTCTATCTACTGGCTTTTACTCGGATACGGGACTGCCTTTTTAACCATACCTTTACTGCGCTACTTCTGGATTCAGTGGAAAAATCCCCAAATACAAGCTCGCAATCAAAAACGAGAAACCCGGGCTTTGGCTTTAAATAGTGGAGATAGCACTTTGCAGCAGAAAATTAGTTATGCTCGTCAGTTTGCCGCTCAGAAAGTCATTGGAGAAGAGGATATCAGTTACTCTACCGAAACTGATTTAATCGACCAAGAAATTAAACGTTCCGATCGCATTGACGAAGAATGGCAGCGTCGCTTAGAATCTGGTTCGTAAGCTTCTAGCGATCGCCACTTTCTCTTGAGGTTGACTGTGGTTCAACTTGTTCGAGACGCGACCGCAAAAGCTGCAACTGACGTTGATTAGCTTGAACTGTATTAGTTAAGGTTTCCAACTCCTGGGGGACTTCTTCTCGAAAAGTTTCTAGCTGTTTTCTCTGGCGTTGTAATTGGGCTTCCATTTCCTCGATTTGTTCGAGTATTTCCGCATTTTCTGCTGCTGACTGTTGGCTCTCGCGCTGGGCAATTTGCTCTTGTAAAAGCAAACGGTAGGCGAACCAGCCAGAAATGCCAATTGCTAGCAAAACAGCGATTACCAAACCGACAACTAGGGTTTGAAGTAACCCACGCAGTTGAGTTACCCTGGATTCGAGTTTCTCAACATTAAGCTTCAGGTTCAGGTGTTGTTCCTGAAGCATTTCGAGAGAAGTTTCCCGATCCCAGTTGTTGGTTCGATCTGGATTAGACTCAAAAGGGGATGGAGTATTCATGTCATTTGCCGGGAAATAACAGCTTCAATTGATTCTCTCAACTACAGAGACATGGGTGAATCAATATAAATAGTTGGTTCTGGAACAATAAATCTCAGGTTTTGGACTGCCAGTTTTTTAGCGATCGCCTCATTAGCCAATTCTAAAAGTCGTTTGCGCAGTTCTAGAGAGTTTTCACTCGGACTGGTAAGGAAAAAAAACACCCGTGCGCGGGTTATTGAAGTAGGTTCTGCTTTTTCATACTGAACTCGCGTACTAGCGCGATCGAAGCCCCAAAATAAGCGACTTTCTTGCTCGATAATCTGAGTTACCAGGGCTTGCTCCTCTTCTCTAAGATATCTCGAAAAGTCGAGACAAAGCATCGCCATCGTCTTTTTCCCTCGACTAACATTTTCAATATTTTTGCCAGCCATTGTCAAATTTGGCACAATCATGATTGTATTTTGAGCAACAATCCGAATTTTGGTCGAACGCAAACCAATTGACTCGATCCGACCATAAACATCTTCTGCATAAGGATTAAAATTGACTCGGATATACTCTCCACAAAGATAAGGGCGATCCAGATATAGTTCTAGGGTGCCAAAAAGTTGTCCGAGTGTCTGCTGGGCTGCCAAACCGAGTACCGCACCACTAATACCTAAACCAGCTAAGAGAGGAAACAATTCTACTTGAAGTCCGATCGCAAAAATTACGATTGCCATCACCACAATCAATACATAACTCAGAGTCTCAAAAATCAGCACTACTTCATTAACTTTTCCAAACCACCGATGCACTAAACTAATAACTGAACGATGGATAATTTTGCGGACAATTCTGGCAGTAAACCAGCCAATTCCAATTGACAAAGTTGAATAGACAAAAAATCCTAAAAATTTATGCAGCTCTTCGTACTTAATCAACAAATTTAAAGCAATGGCGATAAAAAAAAATACACCTATTAACCAGAGGGAATTCTCAAATGGTTCGATCGAGCGAGCATAAACGGCTTTAGCGTTAATTATTTGCCGATAGTCTAGTAACTTAAGGATTAGCTGAATAAACTGAAGTACAAATTGACCTGCAAATGGCGAGATGACCACAGCTAAGGAAAATAATCCTAATCTCGCCATTAATTCCCAAATATATTCTAGGATTTCTGAATCTATTTGCATCGCCTCGGCATTTTTAACTGGTTCCCATGACTAAATATTCATGGGCTGGCTGACATCAACAATGCTTTCTTTGATGTCAAACATAATTCCGTATTCTTGTAGTCGCTTAGTGATATTTTCCCTCGCCATTCCTAGCAAACCTCTCCGTAATTCCATTGATGTGTCTGTTGCCCCTAAAATAAAGAAAATTACTTGTGCTTGAACTTGGTATTGACCAGAGCGATCGGGTAGATCTTGAAAGTTAACTTGGGTTAGTTGACGATCGATTCCTAGTATATCGCTGGTACTGTCCAAAAAAAGCTGTTTGAGTATGGCTTTTTCTTCTTCAGACATTGCTCTAAAAAAGGTTAGCGTTACCATTGAAATGACTCGCTGCGCACTGCTTAAGTTCTCAATGTTAATTTGGGCTAGGTTACTATTGGGTACTACGACGAGGGTATTTTTCCCCGAAAGGCGAATTTTTGTGGAACGCCAGCCGATTGATTCAACTCTACCAAGAGTTCGGTCTGGTAAATGGATATAATCGTCAACGGTGAAAGGTCGATCGATGTAAAGAACAACACTCCAAAGAATTTGCTCGATTACTTTTTGCGATGCAAAGGCGATCGCAAATCCGCCAATTCCTAAGCTTGCTACTAAACCGATTAAATTTACTTGATGAGCTTGGGCGAAGCAAAAGATTACAATTAGGACAATTAATGCTTTGGTTAAAAATTTGCCTAAAGTCAATAGTTCAGTATTGATTTTTGCTCGCTCATCTAGTGCAACTACTAGCAAATAGTTATCGAATATTTCGGAAAAAAGTCTGAATCCTAAAAAAGTGGTACTGATTGCTAAGAGTAAACTTAAGGGAAATTCAAATAAGAGTAGCCAAGATGGTGTTGGCAGTGCGAGAACAATCAAATCAACGATGATTGAAATAATTACCCAAATTAACCAACCTTGATAAGGTTGAATGAGCTTTTGGATAATTTCTTGAGATTCAGGTGAACTAAAGCGCGCGCTGAGGGATTTGCTTAGTTGCGGAAGTTTGACGTAGGAAATTCCTTGGAAAAAGAGAATGGTTAAAAGTGTCATTAAACTCAGTAGCGCCATCGCGAGCGCTGGAATTGCAATGCTATCTGGTAATGTCACTTCTAAACCCAATTGGCGATCGAACATAAATTGCCTCTAATTTCCAGGGGGGCTTTATCCTCTAGTTGGACTTTTCTACTATACTGCTAAGTTCAATTTGTTGATTATTATGGCGCAGTTTGGCTGGGAGTGCCGCGCGATCGCCTTCCTGGCAAAATGTTAATTTTTGTTACAAACAGGCATTTTGTAGCAAATGTTACAGAAATGTCCGCTATAGTAAAAATGTAGAAAGCAATCATCCCTACCACTAATACAAGTTAAGCAATCCGGAGGAAACAAAAATGTCTAGCCAAGAAAGATCTCGCGCTTTAATGATGCGTCATCATCAATTAGTTAAAAACCGTCAACAATCAATGCTTGGACGTGCAGCCTCAGAAATCGGTATGGATGTTGATAGTGAATATTGGAACCACATTCAAGGTAAACCACATTCCAGTTTCCGAGTTAGCTACGATCGCAGCCGTGCTTCCCTAAGCTAAATTGGTTGCCATGACAACAAATAAATAAATTAGTTTAAACTTTGTCGAGATTAAATAATAGTTTGATCCTCTCGCAAAAGAAAAAAAATGGACGTTCCTCCTCAGAAGAACGTCTTCATTTTTTTGAGAAAATATCCGCAAAAAATCAAGCAAAACTTCCCGATTATTCCGGAGAACTAGAGAAAATTGATGGGGTAAAGATAACCAGGGATCGATAAGAGATCCCAACTGATAGAATAGCCGCTCTCATCAAAGTTAAAACGACGGCTTCTCGGTTGGGAAAAGCAGCAAATACCAGCAAACCCATCGTCAAGCTCGGAGTAAGGAATCAATGAAATCGATAATTGCACAGTATAAGGGTTTACAGACAAGCACTACAACAATTGAAAGCCCTTTAGACGATCGAGATACAGGAATGCTAGTAGTCATCGATAAAAAGATACAAGACTACGAAATCCTGGCAAAAGGAGGACAAAATGGCGCAAAAGTCTTTATTCTAGACGATAAAGATGACGGCGTTAAACAAATTACAGCATTACTGCAAAACCAAACTGTCCAGAGTTTACATATTGTTACTCATGGTGCATCTGGTTGCTTATTTTTAGGTGACAGTAAACTCAGCTTAGAAACCCTCGATAATTACTTTACAGAATTAGAAAATTGGGCAAAAACACTTCATGGCAGCTCATTATTAATTTATGGTTGTAACGTTGCCCAAAAATCCAGAGGTCAAAATTTTGTCGAACAGTTAAGTAGAATAACTGGAGCAAAAATTGCCGCAGCTTCTCATCCCGTAGGTAGTAGATCTCAAGGCGGAAACTGGAACTTAGATTACACCACTGGAAAAATTACCTCACCCCTAGCATTCACCGACGAAGTTAGATTGGCTTACCAGGGAATTTTTCCTGTAGATATTGCTGATGGAGACGTTGCTGGCTTAATCGCCGCCATTGAAGCAATTAATAACGGTACTGCTGCCGATAATATCATCAACCTAGCTACAGGCGGTACATACACCTTTGACGGTACAACCACTACCTTATTTCCCGATATCCCTGATGGTAACGCAGCGATCGATAACGGCGTTTCCGCACTACCACCGATTACCAGCGATGTCGTAATTAATGGTAACGGAGCGACTATCGCTAGAGATCCCGCCGCTTCAGCTTTCCGTCTCTTTTATATTGACGGTACCAGCACTCCTGCGGGTAATCTCAGCTTAGATAACGTTACGCTTACAGGTGGTAGAGCCGAAGTACCTAGCGGTGGTGCGGGTACTTTTCCCGTAGCCGAAGACGACGGTGGTGCGATTTTCATTACTAACGGTGCTACTGCGACAATTACTAATAGCATCCTTAGCGATAACTCCTCGGCTGATGATGGTGGGGCGATTCTCAACCAAGGTACTCTCAGCGTTGAGAATACCGATTTTCTCAATAATACAGCCGAAGGAGACGATGGTATTGAAGATGGTGGTGGTGCTATTGAAAATGATGGCGCTTTGGGTGAAGGTATTCTCAATCTTACTAACAGTGACTTTAGCGGTAATACTGCTGCTGACGAAGGTGGGGCGATTCGCAACCGCAACAACGCTCAAATAATCGATGGTGGGAACAATACTTTTAACGATAATAATCCCTCTAATGTGGAAATTATCGGCGATATGAATCCCGCAGCGAACGATCCCCCGTTTAATTCCGTCCCTCCAGCCCAAACAACCGATCTCAGTACACCGCTACTTTTTCAAACGGATGCAGCTACCGATACAGGTAACGATCTCCAAATTTTAGACCCTGATGCCGATCCTGCTGTCGATCCCTTTGAAGTTACACTGGCAGTAGATTCGGGGACTTTAACTCTTCCCAATACTACTGGGTTAACCTTTACTACCGGAGATGGTACTGACGATCCGACGCTAACTTTTACAGGTACTCTCAACGATATCAATGCGGCGCTTGATGGTCTAGCCTTTAATCCGGCTGCTGCGGGTGTGGCTACTTTGACTGTAACTAGCGATGACGGTGCATTGACTGATACAGATACAGTTGAGATTACTGTTACTGGGGCTGGTGGTGTGTTTGATGCGGTTGATGATACGGCTACTACTGCACTGGATACACCTGTTAATATCGATGTCTTGGCTAATGATACTGACGATGATGCCGATCCTAGTGACTTAGAAGTAGATCCGGCTAGTATCGCAGGTGTGATTAACGGGACAGCAGTAGTTGATGCTGATGGGACAATTTTATACACACCTAATACTGGTTTTGTTGGCTCTGAAGACTTTACTTATGATTTAATTGACGCTGATGGTAATCGCGATACCGCTACGGTGACAGTAACAGTTGGTGGGACGACAGGTGGTGTGTTTGATGCGGTTGATGATACGGCTACTACTGCACTGGATACACCTGTTAATATCGATGTCTTGGCTAATGATACTGACGATGATGCCGATCCTAGCGACTTAGAAGTAGATCCGGCTAGTATCGCAGGTGTGGTTAATGGTACAGCAGTAGTTGATGCTGATGGAACAATTTTATATACTCCGGATGCAGATTTTGTTGGCTCTGAAGACTTTACTTATGATTTAATTGACGCTGATGGTAATCGCGATACCGCTACAGTGACAGTAACAGTTGGTGGGACGACAGGTGGTGTGTTTGATGCGGTTGATGATACGGCTACTACTGCACTGGATACACCTGTTAATATTGATGTCTTGGCTAATGATACTGACGATGATGCCGATCCTAGCGACTTAGAAGTAGATCCGGCTAGTATCGCAGGTGTGGTTAATGGTACAGCAGTAGTTGATGCTGATGGGACAATTTTATACACACCTAATACTGGTTTTGTTGGCTCTGAAGACTTTACTTATGATTTAATTGACGCTGATGGTAATCGCGATACCGCTACAGTGACAGTAACAGTTGGTGGGACGACAGGTGGTGTGTTTGATGCGGTTGATGATACGGCTACTACTGCACTGGATACACCTGTTAATATTGATGTCTTGGCTAATGATACTGACGATGATGCCGATCCTAGCGACTTAGAAGTAGATCCGGCTAGTATCGCAGGTGTGGTTAATGGTACAGCAGTAGTTGATGCTGATGGAACAATTTTATATACTCCGGATGCAGATTTTGTTGGCGTTGAAGACTTTACTTATGATTTAATTGACGCTGATGGTAATCGCGATACTGCTACGGTGACAGTAACAGTTGGTGAAGGTGTAGTTGGTGGTGGACTCGATGCAATTGATGACACAGTATCAACTACCATCGACACACCGATCGATATTCCACTTCTCAATAATGACCAACTTGGTGATGGTTTAGCAGATCTCGCGATCGATGAGGCTAGTATTGTTAACGGAACAGCAATTGTCAACGATAATGGTACTCCGGCTGACTTTTCTGACGACTTTATCAGCTACACTCCCGATGCAGGTTTTACTGGGGTAGAAGACTTTACTTATACCCTCACGGATATTAACGGTAATACTGATACGGCGACGATTACTGTTAACGTAGGTGGTGTAGTGGTCGAACCACTCGATGCGATCGATGATACAGTGACAACTGAGATTGATACACCAGTAGAAATCGATGTTTTGGGTAATGATACTCCTACCGAAGGACAACTACAAATTGCGATCGCTGAAGATGAAGTTGTCAATGGAACCGCAGTAGTCAATAATAATGGTACTCCTGATGATTTATCTGACGACTTTATCGTTTATACTCCTGATGCAGGTTTTGAGGGTGTAGAAGACTTTGGTTATACGATTACCGATGCTGATGGTAACACTGATACTGCCCGAATTACAGTGGAAATTGGTAATCAACTACAAGCGGAAGATGATTTAGCTACAGCCGATCCGAATACACCAGTCGAAATTGATGTTCTTGCTAATGATACCGATCCTGAAGGAGATCCGCTACAAATTAGCATTCTGACAGATCCTACCAATGGTACGGCTGTAGTTAATGATAACGGTACTCCTGACGATCTCTCTGATGACTTTGTTACCTATACACCCAATGCTGATTTTAATGGTGTTGATAGCTTTACTTATCAAGTAGATGACGGTAATGGTAACACTGACACGGCTACCGTGAATGTAATCGTTGAAGAAGCTAACCAACCACCAGAAATTCTTGCCCCAGAAGTGGTGGAAATCGACGAAGATACAGAAGGGGGAATTGTCTTTACTGGAAACGATTTAACGATTTCGATTACCGATCCTGATGTTCTCGACGACGCGATCGGTGTAGAATTGGTGGCGACGGATGGAAGTTTGAGTCTTGGCGATCCTAGCGGATTAATTTTCTTTAATGGGGATGATACGAGTAACCTCTTGCTGACTGGGACGCTGGATGCGATTAACTCAGCTTTGGATGGTTTAACTTTCACTCCCTTTGCTGACTTCGCTGGTGAGACGACGATTGAAATTTTTGCTAACGATTTCGGTAATAATGGTGCAGGTGGTCCGCTAACCGATAATGAAGTCATCGAAATTACTGTTAATCCCATCAATGATGCACCAATAAATCTGTTTAACGGTGAATCTCTCGACGACACTACGCTTCCAGAGTTTACCAGTACGGAAACTAATCCTGCGATTGTCTTTTCTAGCGAGAATGGAAATCAACTCTCAATTACTGATGTTGACGCATCGCCAGATCCAGTTACAGTAACATTAGCGGCAGAAAATGGCATTCTCGATTTAGGTGGTGATACCACCGGATTAATTTCTTCTGGTGGAGATGGTACGAATCAAATTAGTTTGACTGGTACCGTTGAAGAGATTAACACAGCTTTAGATGGTTTAACTTATACACCAAATGCTGATTTCAGTGGCGAAGATAGCATTACGATTACTACCAATGACTTAGGAAATAATGGTGCAGGTGGTGCGTTATCTGATACCGATGCGATCGCGATTACGGTTGAAGAAGGAACAGTGACAGAACCACCAAGCCTCACTCGCAACAATAATAACGTTTTTGCGATCGGTGGCAATCAAGAAAATGTCAATCTCAAATTTACCTTGAATGAAGCGCTTTCTGATGCAGCGAATGTCAATGAGGTTGGTTTCTATCGCGTTGATGACGAGTCTGGTACGATTAACGGGATTTCACCAGGAGACTTACGCTATACTACCGCAGCCCTGAGCAATGGAGAAGTAATTTTCTCTGCTTTATCGAACGAATCTCCAGATTTCTTTATCGATCCTGAACGTATTATCGAGTTTAGCGGTGGGGATAATATCGGTTTCTATCTGGTTTCTGATGGTTCTACAGATGAAGTTTTAGCCGGACAAGTACCTTCAAGTCAAGTTTACTTCGGTACGGTCGATTTAACTCAGCTAGAGGTTTCTGACTTGGGAACTAATGCGTTTACAATCGGTTGGGAAGATTTACCTGTTAGCGGTAGCGGTACGGAAAATGACTTTGATGATGTTTTGTTTGAGGTTGAGTTAACTACCGAAGATACGCGATCGGGAACTGATATTCAAGGGCTACGAGAAATCGTTGATTTGCGGGAAATCGATGTTGACGGTGATGGTAATGTCGATACTTCGGTTTCCGCTATCTTCCAAGCTTTCGGTGAATCTGGTTTGACTAATCGCGGTGGTTTGTATCAGATTGATAATCTTCTTGGTAGTGTTGGTGGTGTTAATCCCGGAGATGCAGGTTATGCTCAAGCTGCTTTATCAGCGAGTGTGGTAGAGTTTGCTGAAGGTGAGACTCTTTCAGCTAATCTCACTGGTGGTCAACTTTATGCACCTTATCTGATTTCTACCGATGGACAGACGACGAATACTTACTTTGCTTTCTTAGAAGCTAATCCGGGTAGTGCTGACCAAGTTCGTTTGTTGGGAGATAATACTTTTGGTTTCGAGGATTTAATCGCTAATGATGCTGGTTTCGATGCTTCTTACGATGATTTTGGTTTCCAAGTGGTTATTTAAGGAACCACGAATGAAGGCTGATGAACTCGAATAATTGTCAGTTCATCGGATAAATTACTGTTTGAGTGACAAAGTCCGCTTGGGTGGACTTTGTTTTGTTTTCTAGCAATAGCAATGAACAGTAAACAGTAAACAGTAAATAAAGAAAAGATCGGAGCCTATGCTAGCAAGTTTTTCTGAAAATGAGGATATCTTGAGTCAACTCGTTCTCTGCTCTAAAATCTGGATCGGGATTAGCTCCCCAATCTATATTGCCTAGTTAAGAGGATAAGAAGCAAGAATCTCCCGTTATAATCTTTGAATTAGCGGGAGATTGTCAATACTTCAGCTTGAAAAATACCATGCAGAAATAACTTAGAAGAAATTACTACTTAGTCGCGAGTGCGAGTAATAGTTAAAGCTTTCCAAGTATTTTCACCAACCATACCATCTGCAATTAAATTATAACGGCGCTGAAAAGCCATCACTGCGGCTTCAGTTTTCGAGCCAAAAATACCATCAATTTTGCCTCGATATTCGCCACTTTCCTGCAAAGCTGTTTGTAAAGTTTCTACAGCCGCTCCCCGACTACCTCGTTCGAGCAAAGGTAGATTAACTGGAGCATCTTTATACAAACTTTCCCAAGTTTTTTCCCCAACGATCCCATCTACAGGAAGAAACATTCGGTATTGAAATTTTTTGACAGCCATTTCTGTTTCCTCATCGAAAACACTATCAACTTCGCTATCGAAAACACCGCGATCTGCTAATAACTCTTGTAATTCTCGCACGGAATTCCCGCGATCGCCAAGCTGTAACAGGGGTTTATTTACTTTGATTTGAATTTTTGTTTTAGTCATGTGAATTTTCGATATCGACGTTCTAATACTCTCAGATTAGAAAGTGTAAGTTATGTCTTACGTCCCTCAAGATGCAGATATTTTTGGGGGGTATTTCTTTCTCACCCCCATCCTGGGGAGGAGGAGAAGAAGAGAAAATTTATTCTCATTCTGCAAAAGGAGTACTATCTAGGAGAGATAGTCAGAAAAAATACTCAAATTCTCTAAAGAGCTGCTGCTATCTTTGCGGATGGGAAGCGAAGAGATCGCTTTTGTCTCGTGGGAAACTAAGCTGAAAGTTTGCTAAGTTTGTTGCCAAAAACACGAGCAATAGCTAAACTAGCTTGAGTTGTGTTTTAGTAATTGCTTGAGTCATTCAATTACCGGAAGTATAATTTCGATATTTCAAATCTAATCTCGACAAAAACCGTATCACCTCACCTGTATTAATTAGCTTTGACTCACTTGAATAGTTCACCCAGTAGCAGGATGTCAAAGTAAATTTATTTGGGGAATACTAGCTAGTGAAACTTGTTTGTGAGTGCTAGTGGGAAGATTCAATAATTATTTTCACAGAGCGCCATAAGCACGCTGCAAGTGTAGTTAAGTTTGAGAAAAATTATGTCTTGGCTAAGATTTTCGCCTTTTGGGAGAGTAGCGATCGCTTTAGGATCGGCTATTCTAATTACTTCTTGTTCCCAACCAAATGTAGCAGTAACTCAAGCACAAGTTGAACCCGAAGAAACTGAAATCGCACAAGCTACTTCCGAACAATGGCGACGTATGAGTGCAGCCGAACAAAACGAAGAAATTGAAAATATTTTAAATAATCGTTTGGGTATTGCTGCACTTAATCAGTTAGCAATTGAAGGTTTTATTGGCTACGGTTGCGATAAAAGTTACTATGTTAGCGAGCAATACGGCAGATTTCAAACTTTATTAAGGGTACAATGCAACGAACCCAAAGGAGCGTCTTCAGCTATCGGTTACGATGAAGTTCGGGTAATTTTCAGCCGCTTTGAAGATAATATTGAAAATTTTGAAATTGAGCGAGTTTCTCAAGAAACTCCTCCAGAAACTACTTTACCTGATTAATAATTAATCAAGTGGCGCTTTGACGTTAATTATTTTTTTTGCAGAGGGGCTAAAGAGTTATTTACTAACTTTTGTTTAGCCCCTGCTGACTAGGAACTTTAACCATTAAGAAGTAAGCCTAAAAAGATGAGTAAAGCCACGAATGCTAAACTATAAATGTATTTTTTCATCATCAAAAACTATCTCAACTAAATATCTATATTTTATGGTAAAATACTAGGCAAAGTAGGTTAACCAAAAATGGCTTATAATAGAATCAGGGTTGCGAAAGATAAAGCTGATTTAGTAAAAAGTTTATTGAATTCCAATAACAAAACCGCTCCCTTTCAAACCTATGCCGATCTTATCGCCTTTGCCGCAGCTTTAGGCGCAAAACGGAAAAAACGAGTTTCTCTAGGAGAAATTTCCCAAAGCGAACCAGCCCCTATTGGTTTAGAGATTTTTGTTTCTAGAGGCTACGATTTAGAGATTAAGTTATTGGCGATCGCGGAAACTCACGATACCAAAATTCTCTCTCCTCTTGACCCCATTGCTGAAAATGAACGCTTGCAAATTTTTGAAGAATATGCTAATGGAGGATTAGAAATTTTGCAAGAAGAATTACGCGGCGCAGTGGACTATACCGAACGACTATTATTAATAATGAGTCAAGAACGTTATCAGTCAGTACAGCCCGGAGAAGAATTCGATTTAAGTCGATTTCTGTAATTAGTAAATGCTTGTAATTGGGCTATAATTACATTTTCTAACAAACAAATTTTTTTGCCAAAATTCTCGGTAATCCTACCTCTTTTGGCGCAACAAACTTACCCTTAAAACCGATTGCTCGATCCTCAATTGTTCTCGCTTCAGCAAGTTCTCGTCGCAACTCCGCACGTTCAAATTTATCTTTAATTCCACCAAGAATATAAACTATTAACCGGGCTGCTAAATCTCGTCCCGATACCAGAACTCGCTTTTTATTTGGGTCATATAAAACACTATACCAAAGAGAACTAGGACGATCCATATTACTGAAACCATCATCAACATCGAAGCTAATTAGTTTCGGAAAAATCTCTTCTAGTGAGAAGTTTTTTTGGAAAACTAAGATACCCAAAGCTTGCGCGATCGCCACTTGTCCCACAGGACGAAAAAGCATATTTCCTTCACCTTTTGGCTTCTCAAAACTAAAGCGACGCAGTTGGGGAGTTTTTTCACCTTCTGCTAATCTTTGATAACTAGGTAAACTCGCTAAATAATCAAACAATTCTTGAAAATATTTAATGCCAATTTCTAATTCATCATCCTCAGGACGCATGGGAATCAAATTCTTTTTATCCGAAGATTTCCAATTTTTAAACTTATAGCCTAAATATCTTTCAGACATATCTTGTAGCGCTTGTAAGGTCGTCAAAACCGTTGCTTTAGCCGCTACTGTCGGACTATCCCAATTAACCCGAGAATCGTCTCGTAACAAAGGATGAGATACAGCTACTTTCCTCGCCACAATCGAAAATCCATTGTCTTCATCGAGTAAAGCCAATTGTCCTTTACTCAGTCTTACCGCCATTAAATTGACGTGAACAAAAATTGACCTAATGCGTCGTTTTGCTTCGTCACGAGTTTCGCCTTTCACTACAGCAGGAATAAATTCAATACCGATTTGTTCGTATGCCAAATTTTGTAAATAAGAAAATTCAAGTTCGTATTCTTCGAGCAGATCGTCAACAGTAATTACACCTCCGCTAGCTTTTTTAACTTTGTTGTAACACTGAAGTTTACCAGTTTTAATTAATTCCATTAAGCCTTGAATTCCCATTAGTCGATGTTGTCCATCAAGGGCAAAAATGGAAACCCCAGGAGACACATCTAATAATCCGACTTTTCCTTCTTTATCTAAAGCATTAAAATCAACTGCGGATTTAGTTGCGCGTTTGTTTTCGTCCCACTCTGTTGCATTTGGGTTGTCTACCCAGTCAGGACTAATAACTACTAAAACCGCCGGAAATTTATGTGCAACTCTTGCCGCGAGATATTGAGCGAGAGGTGCTTGACGCGACCAATCTAAAGGACGTTGTTGGATGTCGTCAATAGTGTCTGAATCTCTAACTACATTACCTGTTTTTTCGTCGAATTTTTGCCGAAATAAAGGTAATTGGGAGGCGAAACGGACGCGACTGTCTAACCATTCAAGAGTCACGGAACCAATATATGCTTCTGTACTCCCCATCCAAGTCTTTTGAGCTAAAATGCGATCGTTTTTTCCTAAGTATTTATCTAATAAAATGGCTAGTGTGGATCGTTCTTGGTTTTCTTGTTCCAGCACTTGACTGGTTATGTCTCCAGTTGAGCTTGTGGCGCTGTCCATAAGTTTTTTATTATTTGCTTGATTTTTATAAAATTATCAGTTTACTATATTATAGTCAACACAATAAAAAATACTTTTTTATCATGTATTAGCAAATTAGTCAAGTTAAGTTTTGAAATATCTGTTTTGGCTGTGGAGCGAGTAGAGGAGAGTTTAGGCGCGCGATCGGGTTTATCCTTCTTGCCTCTCTCAGTCCAATAGTAACCTACTTGCAGCCATAATTACAATTGTCATTGAATCTTGAAATATACTCAATCGATGAAAAGTAATATGAGTTTACATCCAATCCAAGCTCACTTTAACTCTTTCAATTGCTACTCTTACAGCACTGGTATGAGATAAAACTTTGTATGGTTTAGCTGGGTTTTTCGGATTCGGACTAGAGATAATGACATTTCCTTGCCAAAGTTGGCTTCCTCTTGACCAATCTAATTGAGCGAGTTGAGATACTTTATCAGCCTCAAAATAATAATTATATTGATTGTAAGTCTGATAAAGTAAACGTCCTAAAATTTCAAGTCCGACACTTCTACCTAAAATACAATGTTCTTTGAATTTAGCGATTTCATCAACTGTTAAATCTTCAACATTGGTTTCAAATATGTGTTTAGTAGAACTGCACTCTGAAAAAAACTGATTCAAACAGGCAACCATAGCATCAGATAACTTGTCTACATCATGGTGTTGAAGTTCATTGCTTGGAACGTTAGTAAAAGCACAACTTACAGTTCTAGCTATGTAGTTAGTGGTGTAAATTAATTTTTTCTTTGTAGAAGGAGAATTTTTAATTTTTTCCGTTTTTCCATTAAACATTGGCACTCGCTCGATTAAGTTTTTAGTAATACCAACTCTTCCTTCAAACTCACCAAATGACAAAAGTAGCGCTTTATCCAATGGCTTAGTTTGTGCCATGTCACGGAAATCTGTTTGACACTGATTAAAGTCAGACTCTAGAACCAGTGTAATCGGAAAATCATTATCAGCTATCAATTCGCCTTCTTGACTTTCAATCAGTTCATGAATAGCACGTTTACGATGTTGTCCGTCTGTAATATCTAACTTAACACCGCGAGGAATGACTACTAAACAGAATCCCCTACCCAACTCGATTAATTCAATCTCCTCTGGGTTGACATTAGCCGTCAAAGTACCTAAAATCCAAGGTTTACTCCTTTTAGTACGTTCGAGAAGATATTGTTTTACTTCATCAACATGACCTTTTACCTCTGGACGATTTTTACCTGAATCGGGATCGTTACCTGTAGATGGCTTTGCTTGTAAAAGAGTAGGTAGGTCATCAGCAGGAAGATTGATTTGCACCATTTTCCGCTTTCCCTGCTGGAAAATAAGCCCCGGATAGCACTTCTGACGGTGATATTTTGCAAAGTATGGCTCAATAATAGAATCTAGTCGCTGATTGGTTTCAAAGTAAAGGTCGTTGTTTTCAGACATCTTAGCTAATAAAATCAAATAAAACCTATCTAATCATCATAATAGCGATTTAATACCATATAAAACCAGAACAATACGGAGTTTATTACATGATAGGCACACAGACATCACTATTTCCACCGCGTACTTTAGAAGAGTTAGTGGAAGATATACAAAACCTGACACAAGAAATTCAAGATTTGTATTGTTTAGACGAAATTCCTTGGGTAATAGGATATAGCGGCGGAAAGGATTCAACAGCAGTGTTGCAGTTAATCTGGTATGCGATCGCCGGATTGCCACCAGAAAAACGGACTAAAACGATTCATGTTATTACCACAGATACGCTAGTAGAAAATCCTATTGTATCTGCTTGGGTTCGTAATTCTCTAAAACAAATGAAGTCTGTTGTTCAAAAACAGCAAATGCCAATTGAACCTCATTTGCTACAACCTGAATTTACAGAAACATTTTGGGTAGGATTGATAGGCAAGGGCTATCCGCCTCCAAGAGATAAATTTCGTTGGTGTACTAATCGTTTAAAAATTAGTCCATCTAACCGTTTTATTCGTGAAGTAATTCGTACCTGTGGTGAAACTATTCTTGTTTTAGGTATCCGGAAAACTGAAAGTAAAAAACGAGCTTCTAGAATGGAAAAAATGGAAGCATGGCGGCTACGCGATCGCCTAAGCCCTAACGCTAATTTACCTAACTCTCTAGTTTATACTCCTATTGAAGATTGGCGTACTGACGAAGTTTGGCTTTATCTAATGCAGTGGGAAAATCCTTGGGGATATAGCAATAAAGATTTGTTTGCAATGTATCGAGGTGCGACAGCAGATAACGAATGTCCTCTCGTAGTTGATACTTCTACTCCTAGTTGTGGTAGTTCTCGCTTTGGATGCTGGGTTTGCACTTTGGTGACTCAAGATAAATCTTTAACAGCGATGATTCAAAACGATGAAGAGAAAGAGTGGTTACAACCTTTATTAGATTTACGTTCTGAGTTAGATGTAAAAGATAACCGCGATCGACGTGATTTTAGACGTAGAACGGGTCAAGTTCAATTATACGAACGTAATTTAGAAGGAAAAATCTCTGTCGAACCCATTCCGGGTCCTTTTACTAAAGAAGCACGAGAAGATTGGCTGAGAAAAATTCTTACTGCTCAAATGCAAATTCGTTATAATGCTCCTCCAAAAATGGGCGAAATTACTCTGATTTACCCAGAAGAATTGAGCGAAATTAGACGGATATGGATTGAGGAAAGACACGAATTTGATGATAGCTTACCTCGTATTTATGAAGAAGTGACAGGCGAACCTTTTCATGATGTTCGTCTTGGTGCAGGGAATCACCTTCTTGGTACTGATGAATGGACAGTTTTGGAAGAAATCTGTGGTGAGGATGGTATGCACTTAGAATTGATGGCGAAACTGTTAGATACGGAACGTCAATATCAAACTATGTCTCGTCGTGTTGGTATCTATGATTCTTTACAAAAATGTTTTGAAACCAGTTCGCGTTCCCAAGATGAAGCAATTGAAAATGCTCAAGACAAATGGAAAATGAAAGAGGCAGCAAAGAAGGGCGATGTTGAGCATATAAAACAATTAAGTTGGGGTGATATGAAGTTTGGTACTCGCAATTCTGATGATGAGGCTGATAATTCATAAAATAAACACTCACCCAAAAGTTACCCGGAAATAAATTTCCGGGCTAATAGTCCAAGTCCTTGAAAAAGGATTATTAAAAAATGAGTTTTTGAGCCGACTTTCGCTATCATACTATCTTAATATTACCTAATGATTTTCCTTGAACTTGTATTAGAAAATTTCGGTCCCTACTTGGGTAAGCAGGTAATTAACTTGCGCCCGGAAAAGGATGAAAATACTCGCCCAATTATCCTTTTTGGGGGTATGAATGGTGGCGGAAAAACGACACTGATGGATGCTATTCGTCTGGCGCTTTACGGACATCGCGCTCAATGTTCTACTCGTGGTAATTTAAGCTATAGCGATTTTTTAATTCAGTGTATTAATCGCCATACGCCAGGAAATGAAAAAACTCGTGTTGAGTTACTTTTTCAGCATTTCCTGACTGGTGAAGTTACAGAATTAAGAGTTGTTCGGTACTGGACAAAACAGCTAAAAGATGGTAAAGATCATCTTGGTATTTTGAAAGATGATTGGCTGGATGATACGCTTAAGAATATTTGGGATGAGTATATAGAAAATTTGCTTCCTTTGGGTATATCTAATTTGTTTCTTTTTGATGGCGAACAGGTGAAAGAGTTGGCGGAGTTGGAAACGCCTCCTGATACGGTTGTTGAAGCAATTCAATCTTTGTTGGGTTTAGAATTGGCGGAAAGATTGTCGCAGGATTTAGAGATTTTAGTTAATCGGAAGCGGAAAGAAGTTGCTAGTAAGAAACAGTTGGCGGAAATTGAAGATATTGAAGCGAGATTAAAGGAAAAAAAAGCTGCTAAAGCAAGTGCAATTGAAGAACAGGAAAAAATAGAAAAGCAACTTAAGTTAGCGAAGCAAAAGCAAAAGGAAGCTTTTGATAAATTTACTTCTGAAGGTGGGAAAATTGCTGCGGAAAGTGCTGGTTTAGAACGTGAGTTACGCGACTTGACTGAAGCAACGGAATTAGGACGAGAAACATTGCGAGAGTTGGCTGCTGGTATTCTTCCTTTGGGGTTGATTTCTCCTTTATTAAAACAAGCTCATCAACAAGGAGAATTAGAGTTAAAACGTCAGCAAAGTGAAATAGCTAGAGATGTGATGGTTGCTCGCGACGATCGCCTGCTCGCTCATCTGAACGAAATTAAGCTAAAATCTAGTCAGGTTGAGGATATCAAGGCTTTTCTCGATCGCGAAAATCAAGCTTTAGATGCTGAAATTGCTTCGATACCGGAACCTTGGCTGAAGGCAGATCGAGAAGATATTCACAAGCTACAATCTATTTTAGAGCATCAGTTACCATCGAAAATTACAACCGCAACTGCCGAATTAAAGCGTCTGCAAAAGTTAGAAGCAGATATTGATAATAAGGAAAGACAAATTGCTGCGGCTGCTTCTCCAGAAGTCTTTTCTCAATTAAAAAATGCTTTGTCAGATGCACAAGATGAGTTTGTGAAAGTACAAGCAAATTATCAAGAAATAGAGCGGAAAATTCAAGAATTGCAGCGCGGAATTGACCAAGTTAAAAAGGAATTAACTAATTATGGTGAAAAAGCTTTTGCAAGCCAAAATAGCGAACATATTATTAAATCAGCTACTAAAGTACAAAAAACGCTGCAATTGTTTCGGGAACGTTTAACGCTGAAAAAACTGAATAAACTCGAAGGTGAAGTAACTGAATGTTTCCGTTATTTGTTACATAAATCCGATTTAGTACATCGCGTGGCTATTGACACTGATTCCTTTCGCCTTTCTTTATACGATAACCAAGCTCAACCTGTACCCAAACATCGCCTTTCTGCGGGGGAAAAACAACTGTTAGCTATTTCTTTTTTATGGGGATTAGCGCGGGTTTCGGGACGCAATCTTCCGGTAGCGATAGATACACCTTTGGGACGTTTAGATTCTTCTCACCGGAATAATTTAGTCGAACGATATTTTCCCACTGCTTCCCATCAAGTAATTTTGCTATCAACAGATACAGAAATTGGCGAAAATGAGGTTAAAATTTTAAGAGAGCAAGAGGCGATCGCTAGTGAATATCTGCTTGAATACAACTCTCAACAAGGTCAAACTACTGTTAAACCTGGTTATTTCTGGTAGTCGTTAAAAAATAAGATAATAACTAAAATGGAACCTCCAGTCGAACGTTTTCGCTTATCTCAAGGCGCTAAAGATCAACTTAGTAAACTCAAACGTTACACAAAAATTGACCAATGGAATATTTTGTGTAGATGGGCGTTTTGTCGTTCCCTCGCCGAACCAACAATTCCTTCTCCCGTGCCTATACCCGCCGATAGTAATGTAGAATTAACTTGGCGAGTTTTTGGCGGGGAAATTGGAGATTATTTAGCGATCGCGCTGAAACAACGCTGTCAAAATGACGGTTATGAAACTGATAAAGATACCCTAGCTTATCAATTTCGCCTGCATTTACATCGGGGAATTGGTTATTTAGCAGGCGAGCAAAATTTAAAGCAAATTGACGATCTAGTAGTTTATGTTTTACACCCTGAAAGCGAACAAATTACTCTTTAAATTGTTTGTAATTGGAAGCTTTATTTTGCTGCTTAATAAGCTCGGAATGATGGCGATTGGTGCGGTAGCGCCAGCGCCCTAGCGGGCGATCGCGCAAACGGGCGTACAACCATAAACTTAAAAAATAAGTACAAATTCCCGCTACTAAACCAGTCACTAAACACCCCACAAATAAGGTTGAAATTAAAGCTGAACCCAACTCTAACAACTGATCCGTTGATGCGACACCGATCCGGTCAATATCAATTAAAGATTCATCTACTCTTAAAAGCAGTGCGCCAACGTGAAAATTAAAAGCATAAATTGGTACATAAGTCAAGGGGTTGCTAATCCAAGTTGCTGCTGCCGCCGCAAATTTATTACCGCGAATCAAAGTAGCCAGCAAAACACCGATTAAGGTTTGCATCCCAAATAAAGGAAAAAAGCCAGCAAACACACCTACAGCCAAGCCGCGAGCAATCTTCTGTTTACCGCCTCGTAGTCGTCGCAAGCGATACAAATAATATCGCCAGCGTCTTACCAACCAAGACTGAGATTGTTTTGAGTGGGGATCGCGAGAATCAGAATTAGACACAGTGGGAAATGTCTGCATACACCTTCATTAGAGATCGTTACTGATGACAGAATTTGTAATTTCAACTTAATTGTATAGTTAATTTAAGATACACGCTTTGTACCGAAGAAATCGCGATCGCGCAATCGGTATAACGGGCGTCAGCGCAGCCATCGCTTCTCAACTGCTTTTCAGACTACAGCGAAAAAATTAGGCTCAGTGTCATCGACGCATAAATTCAACCATAAGTGCCATCTTGCCACCAAAATAGCTAAAAACTTTAATTATCACCTCATCCCACTGGCGGAAATTGTTACGAAATAACCTAATTTTCTCGCCCTTTACCGACAAAATAATCTCAGATTAGTTAGATTGTCACTGGAGAATCTACATAAATTGTCGGCTCTTGCATAGTAAACTCAATTCCATGTTCGATCAACTCTTGATAAATTTTCTTATTAGCTAACTCTAGTAAGCGCTTGCGAAGCTGAAGTGAATTTTCTGACGAACCTAAAATAAAGAAAGATACCCTAGCCCGACTTCCTAAAACATTTTCTTGGTTGGTAAAAGTAATCCGAGTGCTACCAGGATCGATTCCAAATAAAGTATCAGTGCTTTGCTGAATTTCTTGTTCGACTAAAGCTTGTTCTCGCTCAGTCAAAACTCGGTGAAAATCCAAGTAAAGTAAAACCATTACTTTCTTCCCTCTAGTAACATTTTCAATCTTCTTATTCGCCATAATAGAATTAGGTACAATTAACAAAGTACCTTGACCAGCAATACGAATTTTTGTCGAGCGCAAACCGATAGATTCGATGCGTCCAAAAACATCAGGAGCGTAGATATTAAAGTTAGCGCGAATATAATCTCCGGGGATAAAAGGGCGATCTAAATATAAGACTATGGTTCCCAATAATTGCTCCAAAGTTTTTTGCGCGGCAAACGCGATCGCCAAACCACCAATTCCTAAACCTGCAAGTAAACCAAACAAATCTACATCCTGACTATTCAAAAAAGCTGTCACGGCTACAAAAATAATAATTACATTAACAAAAGTTTCAACAATTAACAGTAATTCATTAACTTCCTTGCCTAATTTTCGGAGTAAATCTATACCATAAACGCGCATTAATTGGCGGAAGAGTCGCGAAATTAACCAAGCTAAACTGATAGTTAATGCTAAAGCTAAAGGTGGTCGAAGAAATTCATATAAGCCTGGATATTCTCTCAACCAACCAAAGGATAAAGAGATAAATATTAGCGTTCCCGCAATCTTTATCTCTTTTTTAAGAGGATTAATAAAATTACGCACAACTTTTCTCCCTATTTTTGGGAAAAAACGTTTAATTAAGAAACTAACAATTGCTGGAGTATAGCGACCGAGAAAAATTGCTAAGAGGGTAAATAATAAAAAAGTGACAAAGTCAGGGATTCCCGCATTTTCTATATATTCTAAACCAAGCTCGACAAAGTTTTTTATCTGTTCGTAATTCATAAATAGTTCTTCATTGCTTAATCTTTTTTGACTAACCACGCACTATTTTGCTTAAATAGTCACTGGTGCATTAACATAAATTGTCGGTTCATCTAAGGTAAATTCAATTCCCCGCTCCTTTAATTTTTTCGAGATATTTTCATGAGCTAATTCTAATAAGCGTTTGCGTAATTCGAGAGAATTTTCTGAAGAACCTAGAATAAAGAAAGAAACTCTCGCCGCGATCCCTGTTTCTCCTTCATTAGCGGACAAATTAATATTAGTGCTACCTGGAGCTATACCTAACAAGGCATTGGTACTTTCTGCCGCAACTTGTTCGACAAAAGCTCGTTCTTGTTCGTTTAAATTATTAGGGAAATTAAGGTATAATAAAACCATAACTTTTTTTCCCCTAGTAACATTTTCGATTTCGCGATCGGTCATCATTGAATTAGGAATAATTGCCAGGGTATTTTTACCAGGAATGCGAATTTTTGTCGAGCGTAAACCAATAGATTCGACTCTACCATAGAGATCGGGGACGCGAGGATTCATCGTGACTCTGATATAATCTCCAGGTAGAAAAGGACGGTCTAAATAAAGGACAATTGCACCAATTAATTGTTCGAGAGTTTCGCGTGCGGCAAAGGCGATCGCTATTCCCCCAATTCCCAAACCTGCTAGTAAACCAACTAAATCAATGTCTTGACTTTGGAGAAAAACCATCACTGCAATAAAACCAATAATCGCGTTAACAACAGTTTCTAAAATTAGGAGCAATTCGTCTTCTTTACCCATTTTTCGCAGCAATTTTATCCCCGAAATTCGCAGGAATTGACGAAACAAGCGAGATAACAACCAAGCAATACTAATTGTTACAAATAACTCTAAACCAGGTTCGACCAATTGATTAATCTCTGGATATGGATCTAGCCATTCTGACGACCACAACAGTAAAATTAATGTCCCGGTAACTTTAAATTCTTTTTGCAGGGGTTCGACATAATTATCGTAAATTTTTCTTCCTGGTTGAGGAAAAAAGCGATGAATAATCCAGCCAACCAGTTTGGGTGTATATCGCCCAATCAAAGTTGACACAATGGCAAAAAATAAGAAAATTAGATAGTTAGGAAGATCGGAGGAATCTAGATAATCGCTAACCTCGTTAATATTGTTGTTGATTTGAGCAAACTCCATCGGTTAAATCTAAATTGTAATTGGGGAATCAACGTTAATCATTTGTTCTTCGATATCAAAAGCGATACCGTATTCTTTCAATTGTTGGGTAATATTGTGGTTAGCAATTTCTAACAATTGACGGCGCAAGTCCATTGAAACTTGTCCGGAACCGAGAATAAAGAAATTAACTTGGGCTTGGGTAAGAGAATTTTTCCCATCTTGAACGATCTCTTTAAAGTTTACTTCCGTACTGCGCGGATCGATACCAAATATATCTCTGGTAGATTCGATTATTACTTGACGAATTAAGGCTTTTTCTTGTTCGAGTACCTGACGATAAAAAGTTAGGTAAATAATCGAGATAATCTTTTTGGCGCCTGTAAAGTTTTCGATATTAACCTGAGTTAAAGAGTTGTTTGGGACAATAACTAAAGTTCCTTTTCCAGAAGTCCGAATTTTGGTCGATCGCAAACCAATTGATTCGACACGTCCGAAAGTTCCGTCGGGTAAACCAATGTAATCATCGACAACAAAAGGACGGTCAATATAAAGCACAATTCCGCCTAATAATTGAGATAATGTACTTTGGGCAGCAAAGGCAACTGCTAATCCGCCAACTCCTAAACTTGCTAGTAAACCAAAAACATTAATATTGTGAGTTTCTGCGAAGATAAAGGTGACAATAATAACAATTAGGGAAGTTGCTAATAGTTTGGCAAGAATTAGAAATTCGCTGTTAACTTTACGCTTGCTTTGGAGAGCAACCTCTAATAAATAAACGTCGAAAAATTGTTTAAATAAGCGAGATCCTAGCCAAGTAATGGCTAGGGCGAGAGATAAACTAACTCCAATTTCAAATTTATCTATCCATCGAGGTGTTGAGGTAATTAAAATAAATAAATCGCCGAGTAAAAGCAAAACAACTAAGCCAAGCCAATTTTGATAAGGGGCAACAATTTGTTGATAAGCTTTCTTGGCTTGAGGAGAAAACAATTTCCCAATCATTGGTGCAATAAGTCGGGGTAAATAAAGAAAAAAAGCAATTCCTACTACTCCCGCAAATCCGCTTAAAGCTAAGAAAATTGGGGTACTGATGCTTGTAGTTTCAGGTAAAGTATCCAGCATAGGTGAAAGATGAAAATTTTTAGTTAAATTGAGTCAATTGCTGAAACTGTTTCGTTACAGTTAAAGTAGAAAACGATCGCGTCTGTCTTGATTAGTCGAAAACAGATGTTGCTTCGATCGCATAGCAACCCAATTACCAAGAAACAGCAATTAGTCAAGGAAAATTTAGGAAAATACAGCCGTAATGTCACAGCCAGTTTTACCTAGAGATACGATCGCCGCGATCGCTACTGCTATTGTCCCTCAACAAGGTAGCATCGGTGTTGTTCGCTTGTCGGGAGAGAAGGCAGTGACGATGGCTAAGACTCTTTTTCACGCCCCAGGAAAGCAGGTTTGGGATTCTCACCGCATTCTCTACGGCTATATCCGCAATCCGGAAACGAAGGAATTAGTAGACGAAGCCCTCTTACTGATTATGCTTTCGCCTCGTTCCTACACTCGTGAAGATTTGGTCGAGTTTCATTGTCACGGCGGTATCATACCAGTACAGCAGGTTTTAAACCTCTGTCTCGAGGCAGGTGCGCGTCTTGCCCAACCGGGAGAATTTACTCTCCGGGCATTTCTCAACGGGCGACTCGATTTAACTCAAGCTGAAAGTATTAGCGAAATTGTCGGGGCGCGATCGCCTCTCGCTGCTAAAGTCGCCTTGGCTGGCTTACAAGGTAAACTCGCTCACCCAATTCATCAGTTACGGGCGACTTGTCTGGATATTCTCGCTGAAGTTGAGGCGCGGATTGACTTTGAAGACGATTTGCCACCTCTCGATGAAGGGGAAATTTGCAATAGCATAGAAATGGTATTAAAGCAAGTAAAATCTATTTTAGCTACCGCAGACAAAGGCGAATTATTGCGTAGCGGTTTAAAAGTGGCGATCGTCGGTCGTCCCAATGTGGGCAAATCCAGCTTACTCAATGCTTGGAGTCAGAGCGATCGCGCGATCGTTACCGAACTTCCCGGCACTACCCGCGACGTGGTAGAATCTCAACTCATCGTTGGTGGCATCCCCGTCACGATCCTCGATACTGCCGGAATCCGCGAAACAGTAGATACTGTCGAAAAAATTGGCGTGCAGCGATCGCGTCACGCCGCCGCTTCAGCCGATCTTGTTCTCCTGACGATCGACGCTCAAGCAGGTTGGACGCCAGACGATGCAGAAATCTACGAGCAAGTCAAACATCGCCCTCTGATTCTCGTCATCAATAAAATCGACCTCGCTTCCGGCAACAATATCAAATCTTTACCACAAATAGATAAAATTGTCAAGACAGCCGCTGCAAAAAATCGAGGTATCCACAGCCTCGAACAAGCCATTCTGAACATAATTGAAACTGACAACCTCAGCGCCGCCGATATCGACATCGCCATCAACCAAAGACAAGCCGCAGCCCTAACCCGCGCCAAAACTGCCTTACAGCAAGTCCAACAAACCATCGACGAAGAATTACCCCTCGACTTTTGGACAATCGACCTCCGTAGCGCTATTCAAGCCCTTGGAGAAATTACTGGAGAAGACGTAACCGAATCAGTTCTCGATCGCATTTTCAGTCGTTTTTGTATTGGAAAATAAAAGAGCAACCACGGCGGGTTGCCCCTACTCATTATCCTGTTTATTAAATAAACCGAATGATTCTAAAAAACCTTGAAAAGTCCTTTTTTCTCTCGCAGCTCGTCTTCTTTGCGCTTCAAAAATACCCTTGTTACTAGGAGCTTTTTCCCTAAACTTCTTACTTTGGACGTGAGAGCGATCGATGTCTCGCTCTGGAGATTTCCACCAAGACATGATAAATGCACCCGAAAAACCCGCCACAGCACCTAGAAAAATACTTATATAAACTGAGTATTCTAATAAGACAAAGCTAATCAGAAAAAATAGCCAAAGCTTAATTCCTGTGGAAAAACCTTCGTAAAAATCTGCTTTTTGTCCTTTGTCTTTAGTCATGATTACTACACGAGTTTATTTAATTATTTAATTTTGTAGAGACGTTGGATGCAACGTCTCTACAAAATTAAATCACCAATCCCCGATCGCCAATTGCCAATCTTGGGTAGTATCAATTGTAGTCACATAAACTTGTTCGGTGTTGGTAAAAGCCTCGGCTGCGGCTTGTTGATTGGCTAAAAGCTCCGCAGTTGCGTCAGAAATATCATTTTCGCGAGATCCTAATCTCGTGCGTAACACCTCAATTGGTGCAGTACAATGCAAAATTTGCACGGGTAAAGACGCTTTTTGTGCCGCAGTCAGACATTTTTCTCTCGTTGCGACGCGATCGTACTTTGCATCCAGGATAACCGAGAAACCTTCACTCGCTAACATCAAGCCTAATTCTAAAAGGCGATCGTAAGTTTTTTGGCTCATTTCAGTCGTATAAAGCTCATCTCCGCCTTTTTCCGCCAAAGAAATACCAGCCAAATGCTTTCTTACCGCATCCGATCGCAAATGAATCGCTCCTAACTTTCTCGCCAAATGTCGTGCTACTGTAGTCTTACCAGAACCTGACAACCCCGACATTAAAATCAGTCGTCCTTGAGTTTTTTTCGTGTAATCCCAAGCTAAACGATAATAATCCGCCGCCGTTTTTGCTGCTTCTTGTTTATCGGTTTCTGGTACTCCAGGATCGTCCAACAAAAACGAAATTACCTTACCTCGTACATAAGCTTGACGACTCAAATACAAAGGTAAAACTCGTAACCCTTCCCAGTCCCCTGTTTCTTCAATATAAGCATTTAAAAAAGCATTTCCTAAATCTTTACTTCCTCGCGAATCCAAATCCATTACTGCAAACCCTATATCATACATCACGTCTACAAAACGGAAAGGCTCATTAAACTCAATTCTGTCAAACAAGCAAATGCGATCGTGCCAAAAACAAATATTTCTTAAATGTAAATCGCCATGACACTCGCGAATTTTATCATTTTGACGGCGTTGGGCGAATAAATCTGTTCTTTCGGCGAAAAAAGTATCGCTAAATTGCTTGGTTTCCTCAAATTGTTGTTTGGTTTGCGGTCCACCAATATATTTATCTGTTTGTTCGTAATTTTCAGTAAAAGCTTCGCTAATTTTCTCAATTTCTCCGAAGGAACGAATGTAATCATTGGTCGGTGTTTGACGGTGAAATTCCGCAACTACTCGTCCCAAATCTGCCATTAATTCTGTCGTCAGCTTTCCTTGCTTAAACATTTCGTTCATTAAAGCATCTTGGGGAAATTGACGCATTTTCAGCACATATTCTACAGGTTCGCCATCGCCATCGAGAACAAATTTATCGCCAGTTTGAGCGATACTTAAAACCTCTAGATAAATTTCTGGTGCATTGGGCTGATTCAAGCGAATTTCTTCTTCACAAAAATGCTTGCGCTTTGTCACACTGGAATAGTCGAGAAAGCCAAAATTAACGGCTTTTTTCACTTTATAAGCATAATCTCCCGCAAGCAGCACGTAAGAAACATGAGTCTGAAATAACTTAATTGGTGTTTCTACCGGATGAGGATAAAACTCCGGCTGTTGCATTTGCTGAATTAAATTTGCTTGTTGAGTATTCATGGGTAATTGTTATTAATGGGCTGAAAAAAAAACAGGGACGAAATTCGCCCCTGGTACGAGTAATCTAACAAAAAATAATTTATCCTTCTTCGCCTTCCGTGGCGATTTCTTCACCCTCTGTTTCTGAAGAAGCAACTAATTCTACTTCGGGAAGTATTCCTTCTGTCTCTTCAGTTTCTTCTGTGGTTGTAGCTAAACGTGGTGCAACTACTGTTAAGACAGTTCTGTCGAGATCGTCTAATACAGTAACACCTTCTGGTACAACTACCTCGCTCAGGTGGATATTTGTCCCAATCTCGAAACTAGAAACATCAATTTCAATCGATTCGGGAATGTCACCGGGTGGACATTGTACCTTCAATTCAGTGATAATTTGTTCTAAGATACCACCTTCTTTCGCTCCGGCGGGTTCTCCTACCAAATTTACAGGTACTACCACTTCTACACTATCTTGTCCGGCGACAGCAAAAAAGCTTAAATGATAAAGAGTTCTTCTCCAAGGGTGAGCTTGAACTTCTCTAATTAAAGCTTTCCCTTTCCAAGACAAATCGGGAATTTTGAGGTCAACTAAAGTATTGTTTACCGAAGCTTTTTTGAGTAAATTTTCGGCTTCTTTAGCGTTCATGACTAAAGAAACTGATTCGGCTCCATTATGTCCGTATAAAGCCGCAGGAAGCAATCCTTCGCGACGCAGTGCATTTGGTTTACTACCTTCGGGTCGTTTTTGACATTCAACTGTAACTTGCATTGTTTTTGGTTCAGTAATTAATAATCAGTAACAAAAAACTGGAAATTTTCCAGTTTGGCTTGACAAGCAAACACAATTATGTTATCGCAAATTTTAGATAAGCATAACTTTAAATTTCTAACTTGACTGGAGTACCATCCTCATCAAGTAAAGCGCGTTTGGGACCATGAATCGGGTCTTCAACAATAATAGTTCGATCGCGGCTAGCGCCAAGAGAGACGATCGCGATCGGCACTTCCATCAACTCCGCGAGAAACTTAAGATAATCGAGAGCTTGGGGAGGCAAATCCTCCAAAGTGCGACAATCAGCAGTAGAGCGTTGCCAACCAGGAAGAGTTTGATAGATCGGGCGACAGCGAGCAAAGATCCGGGAATTGCTAGGAAACTCCTGACAAGTAGTCCCATCTAACTCATAAGCGACACAAACCTTAATTTCTTCGAGTCCATCAAGAACATCAAGTTTAGTAATCGCCATACAATCCATACCATTAATCCGGACAGCATAACGACCGATAACCGCATCAAACCAACCACAACGACGACGGCGACCTGTTGTCGTGCCAAATTCAGCCCCGCGATCGCATAAAAACTCACCGATTTCGCCATCTACTTCCGTCGGGAAAGGGCCTTCACCCACACGAGTAGTATAAGCCTTTGCCACGCCAATCGTGCGATCGATCGCCGTCGGACCCACACCCGCACCGACACAAGCACCACCAGCCACCGGATTAGAAGAAGTCACATAAGGATAAGTACCGTGATCCAAATCCAGGAGCGTACCTTGAGCGCCCTCAAATAGAATATTACGTCGTTGTTGTTTCGCCTGATAAATTTTCAATGAACTATCGACGACATAGGGACGCAACCGTTCTGCATAACCAAGATACTCTGCAATCACTTCATTGGGATTAAGCGGCGGCAAATCGTAGAGCTTTTCTAAAATAGCGTTCTTATAATTTATCGTCCACTCTAGCTGAGAGCGCAGACCCTCAGCATCCATCAGATCGATGATGCGAATTCCCGTACGCTCAGATTTATCGGCATAAGTAGGACCTATCCCCCGCTTAGTAGTGCCAATTTTGTGACTACCGCGACGTTCTTCCGAAGCATTATCAATCATGCGATGATAAGGCATCGTCACATGAGCAGTTTGCGAGATAAATAAATTATCAGTCGAAATCGCGATCGCTTCTAACTGATCGATTTCTTCAATGAGAACTTGGGGGTCAATAACCGTACCCGAACCGATAATACATTCAGTATCGGGGTATAAAATGCCAGAAGGAATCAAGTGGAGTTTAAAAGTTTTGTCTTTAACAACCACAGTGTGTCCAGCGTTAACCCCCCCTTGATAACGCACAACCACATCTGCGGAACGGGAGAGTAAATCTGTTATTTTTCCTTTGCCTTCGTCGCCCCACTGAGCGCCAATTACAATTACGTTAGCCAAGGGTCTTTATTTAAGCTAGAGTTTTCACAAACTATAATTATCCACATTTGGGGTCATAACTGTCAAGTTATTAATTCGTGGTTGGGGATTGGGGATTGGGGATTGGGGATTGGGGATTGGGAGAGGGGGGAGATAAGGGAGAGGGGGAAGCAAAGGAGACAATGGAGATAAGGGAGAGGGGGAAGCAAAGGAGACAATGGAGATAAACTGATAACTGTTCCCTGGTAACTGTTCACTGATAACTGAACCCAGTCCCCAATCCCCAATCCAAAATGCAGCAGTTAGCGAAAGAAAAATATAAAAGCGGCGTAAAATGGTTAACTTGGTCAGCAGTGTTGGCTGTAGTCAGTGTTGGTGGCTGGTTAGTTTATACCACTCGTTTTCAAGAAAGCTCTCAACCAGTAGAAGTCCGTTTGCTTACCGTCAAAAGAGACACTTTAGAGGAAGTAATTAACGAGAGCGGTACAGTAGAATTAGCAGAACAACAAACGCTCAAAGCACCTGCTGATGGTACAGTAGAAAAGATTTTAGTTGAGGTAGGCGATTTTGTTACTTCTGGTAAACGCTTGATTGTGTTGCGCGATCCCGAAGCACAAACTAAACTGGCAGATCATCAGTTAGAGATTCAACGACAAGAAGTTACACTCGCTAATGCGAAATCGCAAGTTACAGCCGCTCAAGAAAAGTTAAAAGTAGCACAAGCTGAACTAGAGAAACTGAAAAACGGCGATAGTGGAGGCGATCGCACTCGTCTTCCCGCACAAAGGTTAGCGATCGCTAAACAGGAACTAAATTTAACTAATCTTCGCGCTCAAGTTACTGAAGCTCAGGAAAAATTACGCGTCGCTCAAAATAAACTCGAAGCTGACCAAAAACTCTTCGCTAAAGGCTTTATTGCTGAAAATGAGTTGCAAAATCAAAAAGATGCAGTTCGTGCGGCACAGGCTGAATTAAGGGGCGCTCAGTTGGAAGTTAGCACCGCTCTCCTGGATCTCAAAAACGACAATCTGGAATTAGAAAGAATCGAGTCGGAATTACAACAAGAAATTGCTGATGCGGAGTCTGAATTAGCACAAGCTGAAGTTAGTTTACAAGATGCCGTCGCCCAGTTACAAAACGCACAAACTCAAGTCCGTCAAGAAGCGATCGCATTACAAAAACTACAACTCGAACGTCAGACAATTGAGCAAGAATTGCAAGAAAACGTGGTTATCGCCCCCGTAGCCGGACAAATCCTTGATATCGTAGTGAAAAAAGGAGCAGTAGTCCAACAAAGCGAAGCTTTATTGGTTCAAGGAAACCCCACTGAAGAAATCATTAAACTACAACTTTCTACCTTAGATGCAAGTAAGGTAGAATCTCAGCAAGTTGCTCGGATTAGCGTTATCGGTCCCAATCCAGAATCTTACACCGGACGAGTTGAAGAAATTTCGTTACTCGCGAATCTTAGTAGCGGTGATAATAGTGGCGATAGTTCACAAGCAAGAGTACCAGCAATAGTCCGTTTAGATAATCCCACGGGTAGTTTGATTCCTGGTAGTCAAGTAAGTGTGGAAATTATCATTGAACAGCAAAAAAACGTGCTAGTTTTGGACGCAGAAGCAATTCACCAGAAAGATGACGAAGCTTTTGTCTGGTTGATTGACGAACAAGGTAGGGTGAGCAAGCAATCTGTTACTCTCGGACTAGAAGCTTTAACTGCTATTCAAGTTAAATCTGGTTTAAGTGAAGGATCTCGCGTGGCTGTACCTGCTCCCGATACTACTTTACAACCAGGTATGAAAGTTAAAACAGTGGACAGTGAACAGTGATTAGGGACTGGGGACCCCTAATCCCCAATACCCAATCCCCAATCCCTAATCCCCAATCACCATGAGTCTCGTAATTTCTGATTTACTACATTTAACTTATCTTTCCCTGCGTGGGAATCCTTTGCGTTCCGCTTTGACAACTTTAGGGGTATTTATGGGAGTAGCGGCAGTGACGGCGACAATGCAAGTGGGTAATATTAGTAAAGCAGTAATTGCCAAACAATTAGCAGAACGAGATGCACCTCAAGTTACTTTATTTTCAGGACGACATCCAGTTACAAGAGATCGGGTTCAATTGCAGTCAGAGGATATAGAATTATTGCAGAAACGATTGCCACAGGTACAAGCGATAAGTAGTTACAGAGGGATTTGGAATCGATCGGAGATTTTGTTTCTCGATCGCGCTGCGACACCTTACCAAGCGGCAGTTTCGCAAGAGTTTTTGCTAACATCGGGGCGATCGCTATTGTCAGGACGCTTTTTTACTGAGGCGGATTTTGCTAATTTTCGCCCTGTGGTAGTTATTGATACGGTTTTGGCGGAAAAATTGTTTTCTGATGAAGATCCCATTGGTGAGCGTATTTATCGCGATCGTAAGCCTTATGTGGTGGTAGGTGTAATTGAAAGTAAGCTGGAAGAGGGGGAAGAAGAACCTCCGGGTTTGTTGTTGATGCCTCTGGCGACTTACAATGCTCTTACTGGTAGAGATAATGTGGGAGCGCTTTCTCTTCGTCCTGAGAGGATCGAAGATTTGACGAATTTGCAAGAGCAAGCAAAAGTTATTTTAGAGCAACGTTACCCTGGTTATGAGTTTTGGACTTGGAGTAATGTTGAGGATGTAATCGAACAACAGCAAACTTTACGCTGGGTTTCGCTTTCGTTACTTGCGGTTGGTGGAATCGCGTTACTTGTTGGTGGTGTGGGTATTGCTAATATTACTATTGCTTCGGTGATGGAACGCACCCCGGAAATCGGTTTGCGACGAGCTTTAGGTGCGACTCGACAGGATATTATGCTTCAATTTATCCTGGAAGCGGTACTTTTAAGTTTAGTTGGAGGAGTTGGTGCGATCGCTACTGTTCATGGAATTACGGTTGTGGTAGCTGACACTTTTGCGTTACCCTACGAGTTTAATCGCCAAACTACGGTTTTGGCTTTAGGTTCGGCTTTGCTAGTTGGAGTTGGTGCTAGTTTTTTTCCAGCCCTACGTGCTAGTAAACTAGATCCAGTTAAAGCTTTAAGAGCTTCCTAAGTTAAGGTAACAGTTATGATGGAGAATGAGCCTCCAGTATTTTCTCAATCTCCCTACCAACGACCAATCTCGCTACCGTCTCTGAGTTTGATTCAAGTTTTTTTGGTCGCAATTTTTTCGGCAATTTTGGGTAGTGTTTTTACCCTCAGTTTTTTGGGAATTTTCTCTAAAGAAAAAAAATCTCTCGCTCCCGCGATCGCTGCTGTTAAATCTTCTTCTTCTCTTACTTTGGACTCTTTTCCCTCTCCGATTATTTCGTCGAGAACTTTTCCTACTTCACCTCAACAATCAGTTTCAAGAAAACCACTAACTACTGCTGTCTCAAACCACGATCGAGTTGCTATTAAACAGAATTCATTTGTACCTCAAAATCATCCTCAATCTTGGTTGAATTCACTAAAATTTGCTGAGTCTGTAGAAGGAGAATTGCTCGCTCCTACAAAGACTAAATCCGCTCGTGCTAACTCTTCTTCAGTGAAATACTTTCCTACTTTTCCAGCGAAATCAAGAAAAAGCGATTTGCAAATTGCTAAAAAATTTACTGCTATTCAAGCACCAATTTCAACTGCTTATTTCTTAGCACAAAATCAGCATCAAGTCAAGCCGGAAACCGATATAGAATCAACTTTAACCAACGAGCGAGAAGAAGTGAAATTGTCCTTAAATGACGTAGTATTTTTAGTAGTCGAAAACAATAGAAATATTAAAAACGCTTACCTAGATCGAATAATTGCCAGACAAAATTTAGCTGTAGCTGAAGATAAATTTGTTCCTAACTTTACCCCGAGAGTTTCCCTCAGCGTTGAGGAAAACGAAAGTCGTTCGCTAACAACTAACAATCGAGAATTCAATTTAGGAACAGATTTTGCCGTAAAAATTCCTACAGGTGCAGATATTCAGTTAGAATGGAATGCGTTGAGACGTTCCACAGCAGAAAATAGAATCGATTTACTTGAGAGTATTGCTCAAAATCGCATTAATCAAACTTTAGAGTTAAGTTTTACTCAACCTTTACTCAAAGATTTTGGGATAAATATTAATCGTGCTTCAATTGAAATAGCGAGAATTGAAGAACAGGTAGATTTTTTACAACTAAAAAATACTTTAATTGAGACAATCACCTCAGCAATTCAAACTTACCGTAGTTTAGTACAAGCCCAAGAACAAGTAAAGATTCAACAGCTATCTTTAGAAAGAGCAAAAAGACAATTAGAAATTACTCAAGCTTTAATTGAAGCCGGGAGATTAGCAAGAATAGAATTAGTCCAAAACCAGACAGATATTGCCTCACGAGAAGTAAGTCTTTTAAATGCACAAAGAAATTTAGCCAATGCGCGTTTAAATTTATTGCAAATTCTTGACATTGAAGGAGATTTGCAAATCATTGCCGCCGAAATTTCCGAAACAGTAGGAGAAAATGTTAATTTAGATTACAAACAACTTTGGCAGCAAGCTTTAGCGAATGACCCAGAATATTTACAAGCAATTTACGCAGTCGAAATTGAGAAATTAAATGTTTTATTAGCCGAAAACAATCAACGCTGGGATTTAGATTTACAACTAAGTTACGGTATTGATGCAGATAATTTAGCAGAAAATAATACCGATTTGCGAGCCGGATTGAGTTTCACGCGCGAATTTGGCAATTTGGAATTAGAGCAAGCTGTCGAAAGAAGTAAAATTGACCTAGAAAAAAGCGAAAATAACTTAAGAGAAATTCGCGAAAATCTGGGAATCGATCTGCAAGACAGAATTAGAGATGTAGAAATTAGTTTAAGACAAGTAGAACTAGCGCGAAGATTCCGAGAATTAGCAGAAGAAAGGTTAGAAAACGAGCGAGAAAAACTCAGATTAGGAGTTCCAGGAACTCGCTTAATCGATATTATCAACTTCGAGAATGACCTAGTAGAAGCGAGAAATGCGGAATTAAATGCCAAGATTGATTATCTCAATGCTTTAACCAGCTTACAACAAACCGTAGGCATTACCTTAGAAGTATGGGAGATCGAACTTGAAGAAAATTAGCAAGAATTTAGCGATCGCTGCGGACGCTATTTTTTGACAACGAGCTACCATAGGAAAAAGTAGCGCGAGATAAAGTTAACCAATACTGTAACTCGTAATTCCTATTTCCTGAATAATTAAACAAACAACTAACGATTAACCACGGAGGTTATCATGGCATTATATGCAGACTTACACCGTCACTTAGGTGGTTCAGTAGTTCCGCGCATTCTCTGGCGTTATTTCCAACGTCACGACGAACAACTAGCGCAACGTTTTCCTAAGTATAAAGAATTCGAGGAATTTTATACTCGCAAACGCAATACCCTCGATGAATATTTGGAATTACACACCTTAGTGGAAAGTACCCAAACCGCAGCCAGTTTACCTTACTTTATTTATCGCTTGATTCGGGGTGCGTATATTTTCGAGAATTTAGCTTATCTAGAATTGCGCTATACACCTTATTTGCGTACTGACGATCAATTAAGTCAATCAGCAAGAATTGACCAAATGTACTCCATTGTAGAAATTGTCGGTAAAGCTGCTCGCGTACCAGAGTATCCGATGGTGACAAGTCAAATACTTTGTATGCACTCTAGACTACCCTACGAAGTGAACAAAGCGATCGCCGATTTAGCCATCCAATCCAGCGAGTATGTTTGTGCAATTGACGTAGCTGGAGGAGACTCCCATTACGCCGAACGTTTAGACGAGTTTATCAGTTTATACGAGTATGCGCGCGATCGCGGCTTGAAAACTACAGGTCATCTCTATGAAACTACTGACGGTTGTTACCCAAAATTGCTACCCTATTTAATGCGGATCGGTCATGGAATTCAAATTCCTCTGCGCTATCCAGAATTACTTCCCCAACTGGCTAAAATGAATCAATGTCTGGAAGTTTGTCCCACAACTTACTTAAAAACAGGTACTCTCGAAGATCTACATCAACTTAAAGTTGTTTTCGATCGCTGTTTTGCAGCCGGAGTAGACATCGCTATTTGTACCGACAATGCTGGTTTACACAATGTCCGACTTCCTTTTGAGTACGAAAATCTCTTAACCAAAGATGTCATCGACTTCCAGCAACTACAAGCTTGTCAAGAAGCCGCTTTTCGCCATGCTTTCGCATGGCCCCACAACCAAGGTCCGGCTTCTTTAATTACTGGGTTACTTCAAGACAAGCAGCCAGAAGCTTTAACTTTAAGTGGGAAGTAAATCTTTCGTAGTTAAGGCTTTATTGCCTCTTAGTTTACTACTGACTGCGCGGAAAAATTTTTTCTCTTCTGGCGATCCATTTTCCCAATGAAGGTAACGAGTGAGTATGGTGCGAAATCGTGTCAAAATATACTAGTCAAAGCTGACCATCTTGCACCACTCGCTAATTTCTAATTAATTTATATTCTCAGTCTTGTTTGGTAATGAAAGCAACCCGATTTTTCCGTCAGTTTACTTCTGCTGTGCTACTTTCCTTGATAGCTGGTACACTAGGTAACGTCGCCTTGGCGCAACCAGAACAACCAGTGCGTCGAGCATTTTTACTCCACTTACCCTGTGCTGATGGTGATGGTAAATCTTACAATAATTTTCGACGCAGCAATGCAGAAATCTCGGTTAATAGAGAATATTACGAAGCGGTAATGGAAGTGAAACCCGGAGGTGAAATGAGTTGCGGACTCCGAACTGACACACCTGCCACATTAGAGTTAGAATTTGGAATGCGAGACAGCGATCGCGGTAGCGCCCCGGTAATTGTTACTCTATTCTTAGATGGTTTTCAAATTGACTCCCAAACTGTTGCACCAGGACAAACTCGCAGTATTCTCGCTGATGTTACTAATGTTAGAAGTATCGCTATAGAAACTGCTTGTACGAAACCAATTAATTGCGGTTCGCCTGTTTATTTTACTAAGGCTGAACTCACCGAAATTCCCCTTTTCATTCAACAACAATAATTTGCCGGCTACAAAAGTCTTCCCGGCTTTTGTAGCTTCGTTCATCTTTGCATCAATAATATTATGTCCGATCGCCGTCTCCGAAACGTATATCAAAATCTTATTGGCAGTTTAGAGAGAGACTCTCTTGTTCAAAACACTACCGATAAACTCAGAAATTCTCTCCAAGTTGACCGCGTAGTTTTATACTATTTCTATAAAGAATGGTCAGGTCAAGTTACTTTTGAATCTCTCAGTAACCTAAAATTTTCTATTTTTGGTGCTACTGGTCCAGATCAATGTTTTAACGATAAATATGCAGCCCTGTATCTTGCTGGAAGAGTAAAAGCAATTAAAGATATTGCACAAGCAGAAATTACTGAATGTCACCGCAATTTTCTCCTAGATTTACAAGTACGTGCTAACTTAGTCGTACCAGTGTTAAATCACGATAAATTATGGGGACTTTTGATTGCTCATCACTGTCAGTCACCTCATCCCTGGTCTAATTCTGACATAGAACTTATGCGAGCGGAAGCTAAAAATATCGCCTTATCTCCCGCAATTCAAAACAGCTAAAATGAATTACTTTAAACATCTAGCGAGAAATTCCAGCAAATGTTGATGAAATTCTGGGGTTGCGTTCATGTAACAAGCATGACCAGCTTCAGCTAAAATTATTTTCTCAGCATTAGGCATTAATTTGACAAAAATATCGGCTTCTTTTACCATTCGATCTTTACTACCATAAATTGCTAACGTTGGCAACTCAATTTCTGGTAATTGTTGCTGATAATTAGCTAAACTTACCGGAGCAATTGGAACAAAACCGCTCAATTTTTCTGGATAATTAACTACAAAAGGTAAACTGTAGCCTCCACTCATCGAAGGCGAAATTAACACTGGTAAATTAATGCTTAACTCCTGGAATAATTTTAGCAGGAAATTTGCGCGATCGCTAAAATTACCTGTAGATTTTCCATACCCAGGTAAATCTATCGCAACTGCACGATAACCTTTTTCTACTAATAATTGCAAAGTCCCAATATCTTCCCAAGTTTGCGAACTAAAACTAGCACCATGTAACAATAAAACTGATTTACTATTCTTCTCTCCCGTTTCCCGATAAAAAATATTTTGCTCTTCTATTTCAATGTATTCTGCTTTCACTATTTGACTCCTTTTCTAATTTATTGTAACTTTAAAATCAACTACTCAATTAATCGAAAATCTTCTTGATTACGAAAAAAGCAAAATCTAAATTACTTTTCTTTTTACACAACAAATTTAACCGCTTGAAGAATTATAATCGTTATTTGCTGCTACTACTGCATTGTAAAAATCGTTTAACTCGACAGCGATATTATTGTTCTTATTAACATAATAATACCCACAAATTAGCGCAACTTTTCTTTTTGGCAAATACTCAAACTCTTTGATAGTTTTCAGTAATTCTTCTCCCGTCAGTGGTTCAGTTGCAGCATTCATTGGTAAATCGGAACGTTGATAAGACCAACTTCTTCCCACACCTAATTGTAGCAGCATATTATCAGGAGTAAATAACTCCCAATAAGGCAAATCATAATCATCTTCCCAATCTGGAAAAACTTGCAACTCATATTTATTGTTGAAACTTATTTTCAGGACTAAACTTGGATACTCAAGTTCAAATTTACTAATTTCATTTCCTTCTACTAACTTAATTTTTTCTTTGATTATTTCCAGTTCAGATTCTGAACTAACTATTAACTCACTAATCCTTTTTCTAGATATTTCTGAACTATTCAGTAAAGACACAGTATTCTGGGAATTTGCCGGAAAATCTAGGGTGAAATATATAGAATATAGTTTCCATTGTGACCCACGAGTCCCAAATGTCCAAGAGCCTTTTTGCTTATTTTTCATTAATTTGTGAGAGTAAGGAATTTTATCTCCAATTTCCAGAGATAATTCATCTCCATAGCTAAGTTTTGCTTCCCAACAAATTTCTCCACAAATATTTTTGACTATCTCTTGCAGTTGTTTCAAGTCAGTTTCACTATCAATTGATTGAATTAACATTAAATTCATAACTTAGTCCTCAAAATTTTCTTCCTCTAACTCTAAACCTAGAAACTCACGAGCTTTTTTTTGTAACTCTTGATAAGTAAAATCACCACGTTCATTTTTTGTTCCTCCGTAACCAGCAGCTTTCTCCTCTTCTAGAAAATTACCAAAATCTTTTCTTTCTTCTGATGTCATTTTAAATGCTTGAGCAATCTCATTAAATTGCTTAATGTTTGACTTTGACATTAATTATTCAACCTTTGACTAAATCTGAACTAACCTCATTCACAAAAGGATCTAATATCCGTGTTTATCTGCGTTTATCTGTGGTTACTAATTAACCCTTAATTCTCTGAGTAGTTAAATCAACTGCTAACTTAATTGCTTCTCGCATCGAAGTAGCATTTGCAATTCCTTTACCTGCAATATCAAAAGCTGTACCATGATCCGGTGAAGTGCGAATAAAAGGCAAACCAATGGTAGTATTAATTGCATAGTCAAAGGCTAACAATTTTACCGGAATTAATCCTTGGTCGTGATACAAAGCGAGATAGCCATCATAAGCACTATTTGTCGCTTCAGGATTGTACCAAGCTTGTCCAACTTTAACCCATAAAGTATCTGGAGGTACGGGACCAATTAACTTTAAATTAGGGCGATTTTTTTGTTCTGATTCTATCCAGGATATTAACCAATCTACCTCTTCTGTACCTAATTGTCCCGCTTCTCCGCTATGAGGATTTAATCCAGAAATAGCAATAGTTGGGGTTTCAATTCCGAAATCTGTGTGCAAACATTGGACAAGTAAATCTAATTTCTGACTCATTAATTCCGGATTAAGGGCATCGGGGACTTGACGCAGGGGAATATGTGTGGTAGCTAGTAGAGTACGCAAGGTGTAAGTTGTGTGAGGCGATCGCGCAACAAATAACATCCCAAATTTGTCGGTTTGCGATCGCCTAGCTAAAACTTCGGTTTGTCCGGGGTATTCATGTCCGGCTGCTTTCCACAACGACTTGGCGATCGGGGCGGTGACAATCCCATCAAATTCACCAGCCAGAGTGCGCGCGATCGCGGTTTCTAAATAAGCAAAACTGGCTGCACCACTCGCTGCATTACCAGCCCCCAAGATAATTTGCTCCTCGATTTCTCGCTCCAAACCGACATCTAAAATCGACAATTCGGCTGGATTTGCCATACCACTTATTCCTTGTTTTGTCAAGGACAAATAATTCTTTTCCAGTAGCGAAGTCGTCCCAACCACAGTAATTCGAGCATTCAGCGACAAATCCCGAAGCGCCTTAAGAATAATTTCTGCGCCAATTCCGGCAGGATCTCCCATTGTTACCGCTAAATGCGGATACTCTTGTTTAGCGATCGTCGATTCCATTTTCACCTTCTCCGAGGGCGACACACAGGAGGTATGATGATAAAGATTGACAAACTTAAAAAATCTTTAGGCAAGTTTACGAGGGAAAAATTTATGACCGCTCACAATTTGATGATTAACGCCGCAGTCTTATCTTCTAGCTTAATTATCGTCGGCTTAGTTTTAGGATTCTTAATGCTGAAAATTCAAGGCGGCGAAGGCTAAATCAAGTACCCGCATTTACCATCTTATCGGTTGTTAATTATTAGCCTCTAATTTCCACCCTCTAACCTAAAACTACCACATCAAACCTTTTCCCGAAGCACAAACAATGAATAAATAATTATGAAAGTAGCAATTACAGGCGGTACGGGATTTGTGGGCACACGCTTAGTCGAAAAGCTACACTCCCAAGGTGAGGAAATTGTCATTTTCACTCGCAACGAAACTCGTGCCAAGCGTATTTTTCCAACTTCAGCTTATCAAAATTTAGAGATAGTTGAATATACACCCCAAAAATCCGGCGACTGGCAAAATGCTCTCTCCGGCTGCGATGCTGTAGTAAACTTAGCCGGAGAACCAATTGCTGAGGAACGGTGGACACCACAAGTTAAGCAAAAAATTCTTCAAAGCCGTCAGCTAGGAACCCGTAAAATCGTCGAAGCCATTACCCAAGCCGAACCTAAACCTAGTGTATTAGTAAACGCTTCCGCGATCGGTTACTACGGAACCAGCGAAACTGCTACCTTTGACGAAAACAGTCCTCCTGGAGACGATTTTCTCGCCGAAGTTTGTCAAACTTGGGAAGCCGAAGCCGAGAAAGTCCAAGCCGCAGGAGTCAGACTAGTAATTTTGCGTTTAGGAATAGTATTAGGTAACGGTGGCGCACTCGCAAAAATGCTGACTCCCTTTAAACTTTATGCAGGCGGTCCCATCGGTAACGGTAAGCAATGGTTTTCTTGGATTCATCGGGAAGATTTAGTTAACTTAATTATCACCGCCTTAAAAAATCCTGACATCCAAGGTACTTTCAACGCCACTGCACCAAATCCTGTCCGCATGAACCAACTTTGTCAATCGTTAGGAGAAGTAATGAAGCGCCCCTCCTGGTTGCCAGTTCCCGGTATCGCCTTGGAATTACTGTTAGGAGAAGGCGCCAAGCTGGTATTAGAAGGTCAAGAAGTAATTCCCAAACAAACTCAATCTACAGGTTTCGAGTATCAATATCCGACCATTAAACCAGCACTAGCTCAGATTGTAGCTAATTATTAGGAAACACCCAATGTGTAGAGACGTTGCACGCAACATCTCTACAATCAGCTTAGGATTTGACGCTCCCCTGCCTAAAGGCGCGGGGATTCTTGGTTCAACGACACTCCTTACAACTAAAAGGAATCAGTCTCGCCGATTCGACCCCTCCCTTGACAAATTAACAAAAAAGCAATTTTATCAAGAGCGGCAATTAGTTCCAGTGGGATATATCTCCCCAAGCGTAAATTCTCGTGCGCCCCACGATACTCGAAAAAGCAAATTTCTTAACCACTGGTTTTCGGTACTCTGTCGAGTCCGGTGCGTTTTTTAAGAGGTTGTTCGCGCCTCATGTACTGGTATCGCTTTACGTCGTCAACTTAAGACAGTACCGACGAATCCTGTCTGTACCAGGCTACTTTCTTAGAATAGCATCAAAGCCGTCCTATAAGGACGGGGCTTGAAACCCATTATTCTTGGTCACTTTTGTCGCCTCAGCCGAAGCTAAATTTTCCTTTTGAGGATCGGATGTCAGGCGTTGAATTTTTGCCCCCAAGCGCCGTAGCTTATCCTCTAAGTTTTCATAACCTCGATCTAAGTGATGTAACCCTTGAATCGTCGTCGTACCTTCAGCAGCTAAACCTGCTAATACCAGTGCCGCCGATGCGCGTAAATCCGTAGCTACCACAGGCGCACCAGAAAGTAATGGTACACCTCGGACGATCGCATTTTGACCTTTGATGCGAATATCTGCGCCCATGCGACTCAATTCTGCTACGTGACGCATTCGATTTTCAAAGACCGTTTCAGTAATTACGCTATCTCCCTCAGCCAGAGTCAACAAAGCCATAAACTGGGCTTGCATATCGGTGGGAAATCCCGGATAAGGCAAAGTTTCAATATCGGTTCCGCGTAACTCTCCAGGAACAATGCGCAAACAATTACCACCTTCATGAATTACTCGATTACCGATGGTTTTGAGTTTCGCAATCACCGGAGTCAAGTGGTCGGGAATCACAGGTGAAAGCACCAATTCCGAGTGAGTAATTGCTCCAGCCACCAAAAAAGTTCCCGCCTCAATGCGATCGGGGATAATTTGGTAATCTACCGAATGTAAACGCTCAACTCCACTAATGGCGATCGCATTTGTCCCCGCACCTTTAATCTTGGCTCCCATTGCTCGACAGAAATTCGCCAAATCTACCACTTCTGGTTCTTGAGCAGCATTTTCGATAATCGTCTCACCATCAGCTAGGGTTGCCGCCATCATCAGCGTTTCTGTCGCACCGACACTGGGATAATCCAGGTAGATTTTTGCTCCCTTAAGCCTACCTCCACTACCATGTACATAAGCATGGACAATGCCATGTTCGATCCGAACCTCTGCTCCCAAAGCCTGCAAACCGCGAACGTGCAGGTCAACAGGTCTAGCACCAATCGCACATCCTCCTGGTAAAGGAACTCGCGCTACACCCAATCTGGCTAATAACGGACCGATGACAAAAAAGCTAGCTCTTAACTGAGAAACCACTTCATAGGGAGCCTTGGATTTCCCAATCGAACTAGCATTAACATCCAAAATGTTATCTTGTCGTCGGATTTTGACACCCAAAGCCGACAAAACTTGACTCATTCTCGCCACATCTACCAAAGAAGGAATATTCCGCAAGCGGCAATCTTCAGGACAAAGTAAAGCTCCTGCCATGATAGCTAGTGCCGAGTTTTTCGCTCCACTGATCGTAACTTGACCTTTTAGCGAAGTTCTGCCTTGGATTTGAAGCACTGATTGGTCTTCTTCAGGCAGAGATTTGTTATCTTTCAGGCTTATAGAGGGATTAATGGCTCTATCCTCCAGAATCACGCTAATATGTGTTAACTAATTTTAAAATTCGGTTTTGATTCTACAGGAAAGATCCAAAATGTATACATTTTTGAGCGATCTTTCTTGGCGATCGGCATTCATACAATCAAGATTGATAATCGGTGTTAAGGAATTTGGTACAGCAATTGCTGGAATGAGTTTACACTATAGCGCTTATTTAGGCAAAATTTTGGATTAATTTGCTGACTTTGTCCCCTTCTACCTTGGCGATCTTTTTTCCGGAAAAAGCTTGACTATCCTGAAAATTTTCGTCATTATAAGAAATTGCACGTCTATATTTGACTGATGCGGAACTGGCGGAATTGGTAGACGCGCTAGATTCAGGTTCTAGTGTCCCTAACCGGACTTCCGGGTTCAAGTCCCGGGTTCCGCATAATTAAGCGCTCGGGTATCAGTAATCAGTTATTAGTAAGCGATTCCACTACCTGACTCAGATTAAATGTTAACCAGTCTTCAGAATCCTCTGATCAAACAACTTCGGAAATTGCATCGCACCAAAGAGCGACACAAGGAAAATCTGTTTTTGTTAGAAGGGACACATTTGTTGGAGTCAGCTTGTGCTAATAATTTAGCTTTAGTAACGGTTTGCTGTACTCGTGAGTGGCGAGAAAATTATCAGCAACTCTGGGAGATTGCCCAAAAGCGAGCAGAACGCTCAGAATTAGTCACAGCAGAATTATTAAGCGCGATCGCCACGACAGTAAATCCTGATGGAGTGGTAGCCACAGCGAGACGCATTGCTAGAGATAGTTTACCTCTAACTCAGTTCAATTTAGGCTTAGTTCTCGAACGACTGCAAGATCCAGGAAATTTAGGCACAATTATTCGTACAGCCGTCGCTGCTAATGTTGACGGTTTGTGGATTAGTGCAGATAGCGTTGATTTAGATAATCCGAAAGTTTTGCGCTCGTCGGCAGGAGAATGGTTTAAATTACCAATGACAGTAAGTAGCGATTTAATAGCAGTGGTAACAAACTGGAAAGCGAAGGGAATGCAAATAGTAGCTACCTTACCCCAAGCAAACAAAAGTTACTGGGAGATTGACTTTCAACGCCCGACGATGATTTTATTAGGGAATGAAGGAGCGGGACTATCTCCAGAATTAGCTTCTCTAGCTGACGTAGAAGCGAAGATCCCCCTAGCTAATCAGGTAGAATCATTAAACGTCGCGATCGCCACTGCTTTACTTTTGTATGAAGCACGAAGACAACCCCAATTGAGCGAATCGTGTAAAATAATTTAATCTTCTGGAGTTGGGAATTGCTCTTGGTTGAAAAACTGCTCCAAGTCCGCACCAGCTTCTTCCCATTCATCAGTATCCTCCTTACCAGGAGAGGAGTCAGACTCAGTTTCTGTAACTCCAAATTCATAAGATTCATTTTCTAGCAACAAATCTTTCAGTTGCTCGAGAGCTTTTTCAAATTCCCAGGCAGCATGATGCCGCGAATTGGGTTGATATTGATTCATACTACTTCTTGTCTACCAAAAACTGACTGCGCATGAGAAATCAACAAGCACCCCAAGCAAATTCACAAAAGTTTCAATTCTAGCTAACTTATTTAATAAGTGAAACAAAACTGTCACTTTAAAATTATTAACTATTAAAGGAAAGATGCTCCACCGTGAAATTACTAATTCTGCTGCTAATCGATCGAGTTAAAGTAATTAGGAGCGTAAAATTACTGGGAAAAATCGATGAGCGAACAATTTGATTACGATCTAGTTATCATTGGTGCTGGTGTGGGCGGACATGGTGCTGCCTTGCACGCAGTAAAATGTGGATTGCGCACGGCAATAATTGAAGCTGGCGATATGGGTGGAACCTGTGTAAATCGCGGTTGTATTCCTTCTAAAGCACTATTAGCAGCCTCCGGGAGAGTACGCGAGTTAAACAATCAGTCTCACCTCAAAGAGTTAGGAATTAAGGTCAATGGTTTACAATTTGACCGAGAAGCGATCGCGGAACACGCTCAAGGTTTAGCAAGTAAGATTCGCGGCGATTTGACTAATAGCCTCAAACGTCTCAAGGTTGAAATAATTCGCGGCTGGGGTAAAGTGGCTGCACCACAAAAAGTAACTGTTAGCACCGACAGTGGTGAAAAAACTATTACGGCTCGCGATATTATTATTGGCGCTGGCTCAGTACCTTTTGTTCCCCCAGGTATTGAAATCGACGGCAAAACCGTTTTTACGAGCGACCATGCTTTACATTTAGATTGGTTGCCAGATTGGATCGCTATTGTTGGCAGTGGTTATATCGGTTTAGAATTTTCCGATATTTACACGGCTTTGGGCTGCGAAATCACGATGATTGAAGCCCTCGACCAACTTATGCCCGGATTTGACCCAGAAATCGCGAAAATCGCCCAACGAGTCTTAATTAATCCTCGCGATATTGAAACTCGTGTGGGAATGTTAGCTAAAAAAGTAACCCCAGGTTCGCCTGTAGTAATTGAATTAGCCGATACCAAAACGAAGGAAGTTGTCGAAATTCTCGAAGTAGATGCTTGTTTAGTAGCTACAGGACGCATTCCCGCTACCAAGAATTTAGGCTTAGAATCAGTAGGTGTCGAAACTGACAGACGCGGTTTTATTCCAGTAAACGATCGCCTGGCAGTTTTAGCTGGTGGCGAACCAGTTCCTCATCTTTGGGCGATTGGGGATGCTATCGGTGAAATGATGTTAGCACACGCGGCTTCGGCTGAAGGAGTAGTGGCGATCGAAAATATTTGTGGTCGTCCGAAAACTATTGATTATCGTAGTATTCCGGCTGCGGCTTTTACTCACCCAGAAATTAGCTATGTGGGCTTAACTGAGCCAGCAGCAGAAGCATTGGCGCAAAACGAAGGTTTTGAAGTCGCGACAGTGAAAACCTACTTTAAAGGCAATTCTAAGGCGCTTGCAGAGGGCGAAACGGAAGGGATGGCAAAGGTGATTTATCGTCAAGACAACGGCGAACTGTTGGGAGTACATATTATTGGCATTCATGCTTCAGATTTAATTCAAGAAGCAGCTAATGCGATCGCCAATCGTCAGTCTGTACAAAATCTCGCTTTTAATGTTCATACCCATCCTACTCTCTCGGAAGTTCTCGACGAAGCTTTTAAACGAGCAGCTTAGAACAGTGAACAGTTATCAGCGATCAGTTAGCAGTTAGCAGTGAACAGTTAGCAATGAACAGTTAGCAGTTAGCAGTTAACAATTTGTCTCCCAATCACCTCCTCCCCAATCCCCAGTCCCTAATCCCCAGTCCCTGAAGAATGCAAATCAGAAGACGATCGCCAAATCCGCCCGTAGATATTAAATATTTACGCTATCAAGTAGCATTGCCAGATGCAGAACCGCGCAATATTTTAGAAAAAATAGTTTGGCACAAAGAAACAGAAGTAGACAAAATGCGCGATCGCCTGCCATTGTTAGAATTACGCAAGCAGTTGGAAACGGCGCCACCAGTGCGAGATTTTTTGGCGGGGTTGCGCTCAGGTAAGACTAAACCGGCTTTAATTGCTGAAGTGAAAAAAGCTTCTCCTTCAAAAGGTGTAATTCGGGAAGATTTCGATCCAGTGGCGATTGCTACCGCTTATCAACAAGCAGGTGCTAGCTGTATATCAGTTTTGAGCGATCGCGAATTCTTTCAAGGTAGTTACGAAAATATTACTTTGGTGAGGTCAGCAGTAGACTTGCCGATTTTGTGTAAGGAGTTTATTATTTATCCTTACCAGATTTATTTGGCTCGCGCTCATGGGGCTGATGCTGTCTTGCTGATTGCCGCAATTTTGAGCGAGATCGATTTGGGCTATTTTCTCAAAATTACTCGAACTTTGGGCATGGCTGCTTTAGTAGAAGTTCACAGTTTGGAAGAACTTGACCGGGTTTTAGCTGTAGAAGGGGTTAACCTAGTAGGTATTAATAATCGCAATCTGGAAGATTTTTCCGTCGATTTACAAACAACTTCTCAACTGTTGGAGTTACGAGGCAAAATTCTCAAACAAAGGGGTATAACCTTGGTTAGCGAGTCAGGGCTACATCAGCCAAGTGATTTGCATTTTGTGAGCCAAGCTGGTGCTGATGCAGTGCTAATTGGAGAATCCATTGTTAAACAATCCAATCCAGTAGCTGCGATCGCTAATTTATTTGCTGATGTCTGACAAGTTGCGATTATAAATTTGTTCACTAAATGGTAATCAGCTTTCATGGAGCAAATTCCTCTTCCCTCTCATATTCACTACGAACTACTACTGCAACTCCTGGAGCGTCAAAGTTTGTTTGCCGCTAATCAAACACCAGCAGTGCGCGAGCAAATCCAGCAATTAATTATCACTCTGCGTAAAGCTTTAGCTCAACAAAAACAATTAGAAGCTACCTGCGATCGCGCTAATTTACCTTATGAGTATCATTGGTCGCTGAATAGTATTGTGGTTAAGTCGGGTACAGAAGTAGATATTCTCTCTAAACCCAATAAGAGAGAAGTTGCTGGTAAGGATGAACTGAGTGAGGGGGGGAATTGTCTTTGAGAAGAGCAATTCGGATGTAATGATTGGATGTCCGGGCTACAGTAATTAATAAATTCCCATAGTAAGTAATTTACAGACGCGAATTTTTGCGTCTGTAGTTATCAAACCGACAGAGAGACAGATAACTTAATTTTTCCATGGAGGACAAAACAATGGAAGATAAGCAAATGTTAATGATTCCTGGACCGACACCAGTACCAGAAAGGGTTTTGCTGGCAATGGCAAAGCATCCGATTGGGCATCGCAGTCCGGAATTTAGTAACTTAATTGCTGAGTGTAATGAGTTATTGCAGTGGTTACATCAAACCCAAAGTGATGTGCTGACTTTAACTGTAAGCGGTACAGGGGCAATGGAAGCGGGCATTATTAACTTCCTGAGTCGGGGCGATCGCGTTTTGGTCGGCTGTAATGGTAAGTTTGGCGAGCGCTGGGCGCAAGTGAGTGAGGCTTTTGGCTTACAGGTAGAAAAAATTACGGCTGAGTGGGGTAAGCCTCTGGATACTGAGGAATTTAAAGCTAAGTTGGAAGCTGATACGGAAAAGGAAATTAAGGCAGTAATTCTGACTCATTCGGAAACTTCTACAGGCGTTCTTAATGATTTACAGACTATTAACAGTTATGTGAAAAACCACGGCGAGGCTTTAATCATTGTCGATGCTGTTACCAGTTTGGGAGCGTTTGATTTACCGATTGATGAGTGGGGTTTGGATGTAGTCGCTTCTGGTTCCCAAAAAGGCTATATGATTCCTCCAGGTTTGGGTTTTGTGGCAGTCAGTCAGAAGGCTTGGTCTGCTTATGAAACTGCGACATTACCGAAGTTTTACTTAGATTTGGGTAAATACAAAAAAGCTAATGCCAAGAATAGCACTCCTTTTACACCGCCTGTAAATTTAATGTTTGGTTTGCAAGCGGCTTTACGGATGATGAAAGCTGAGGGGTTGTCAAATATTTTTGCTCGTCACCAACGAATGACTCAGGCGACTCGTGCAGGTGTGAAAGCTTTGGGTTTAAGTTTATTTGCTCCTGACGAAGCGGCGAGTACGGCAGTTACGGCGGTTGTTCCCGCAGCAGTAGAAGCTGAGAAAATTCGTTCAGTGATGAAAAAGCAGTTTGATATTGAGATGGCAGGCGGACAAGACCATTTAAAAGGTAAAATTTTCCGTATCGGTCATTTAGGCTTCGTCAGCGATCGCGACGTAGTGACAGTTCTATCTGCTTTATCAGCTACTCTCACTGAATTAGGAGCGGATAACATTCACTCTAGCGCTGGTATTGAGGCGGCAGCGAAAGTTTTCGCTTCAGCTTAAATTAAAATCTAAAAGAGCGGGCGATCGTCGATCTTCCGCTCTTTGTAGCCTGTTCATCAATTTTTGCTGGGAACACCATAACTAGAAAAAATCCTTATTAGGGTAGTTAACGGCAAAGCCCAATTGCTTTAGCATTGTTCTTTTACTTTTACTTTGACCTGGATTTTTCCTCCTTAAGCTGTTTCCAGCCAATCAAAAATACGGTCTAGCTGTTCGATGGTTACTAACCCATACTGCCACAGAATCATCGGCAATGGACCGGGATCTTGCTCCAAATGACGTTGCGCGATCGCAATTGAATCCGTAGAAATTGATAATTCTTCTTGTAAAAAGCGAATAAATCTCGAATAAGTAACAGGTGCCATAATTATCTTCACATCCTCATTCTTTTAATTAAATTTGATTTTGGCTCAGGAAATCATTAAATTGCTTGTAGCAGTAGTCAGTTGCTATACTGTCTGCGAATTAATTTGACTTTACTCTATTTTGAGAGTCTAACAATTTGCTGCCAGTGTCCTAAATCACAACTAACAAGAGATTTTGATTACTAAAAACCTTCTGAAAGTAACATCGGGACATCACAGAAAGCTTGCGCCTTTAACTTTGGACGCTAAATTAGTAAGCTAACATTAGCGTAAATTATTAATTAGCTAACCTTTCTTAATTTTTTTTACACAGTCTTTGAAGAGCAAACCATCTCCCAACAGGGAGATATAGCTAATTCCGTATTTCTCACACCACAATTCTCTTCGTTTTCTCCACTTTCAGTAATTTTACAAAGAACTATTTTGCTCGGTAATTTTACAGAAAGGGAAACGGAATTTGACAACTGAGCTTATCTTAATTAAGTGAGGTTGCAACTCTACCTAGGGAAAGATTAACTAAATTGTGCCATAAAAAGGACCAAAAATTGTTTCAATTTTGTGAACTTTACCAAAAGGACAAATTATCACTAATTCGGTTCGACCTCCGGAAAAATTTAACTTTGCTCATCTTAAAACCAGGTAGCGAGGAGAGAAAGCTTGGTTTCAAAAATAGAAACAAGGTTAATTAACGGTATTCGTTGACGGAGTCAGAAACTCAATTTTAACAGGAGATCCAGCTTTTAAACCGAGTTCGGCAGCTCTTCCTCCCCGCAGTTCGATGACTGTATCGATTAACTGCTCGGTTCCATAGGTAGGACAGGGATCGCTAGTACAAGGAGGAACATTAGCCGCGATCGCTTTAATTTCACCATTACGCACAAAAATCATATCTAAGGAGATTTTGACATTCTTCATCCAAAACTGAGTCGGTCGTGGCGGATTGAATGTAAATAACATTCCTCGATTATCAGGTAAACTCTCCCGAAACATTAAACCAAGTGCTTGCTGCTGGGGTGTTTTCGTCACTTCTAAATCAATTGTTTCGCCACCCATAATTGCTTGGGCTTCAACTGGTAACATTTGACCTGGAAAATTGGTTTCTGCTTCAGCGATCGCTATTGGTGTCTCAGGAACGTTTTTTTCGTCAATAGGTGTCGAGCAACCTAACAGCAAAATACCGAGGATAAAAATTAAACTAATTTGACCTTTCATGTAGCTACTAATTAATTATGATAACTTTGTAGCTAATCGTTAGTTTTTGACAAACGAGCCACTACAAGCGATAAATTATTATGATTCCCGCAAAACGTAACCTACACCTCGCACGGTTTGAATTAGTCGCTTTTGACCTTCATCTTCAATTTTTAAACGTAGATAACGAATGTAGACTTCAATTACATTTGATTCGCCCATAAAATCATAGCCCCAAACATTTTCCAGAATTTGTTCTCTACTTAAAACTTCTCGGGGATGGGACATCAGATACTTAAGTAATTCAAACTCTTTCATTGTTAAGTCAATTGCTCGTCCTTTACGAATAACTCGACGAGTGATTAAGTCTAACACTAATTCACCGAAACGCAATTGTTCGGTTGAGCCTTCTGCGGGTTGCAGATAGAGACGTACTAATTCTAAAAAAGATTCTGTTCGATAAGGTTTGAGTAAATAATCATCTGCTCCAGACTGCAAGCAAGCGACGCGATCTTCCACTGTATCTCGCGCCATCAACATCAGTAAAGGTATTCTACTACCTGTATTTCTGATCTGGCGACAAAATCTTAATCCTGATTCTCCGGCTAAGGAACGATCGACAACTATCATTGATGGTTGAAGTTCTTCAAATTGATCTATACCACTGTGAGCATCCGATGCTACTACAGTGGTATAGCCTGCTTCTCTCAATTCCAAACTAGCTCGTTGAGCGAAAGTTTCATCTGTTTCTACTAATAAGACGCAGGAGTTTAGCTCTGAGGTTATCGTTGTCGTCATCATCTCTGGCGTTAAGTATATTTACTCGATTTATCCTGTTTTAGCATACCAATGAGAAGCTGGCGATCGCCCTGGTGGATAATCATCCTCTTTTAATTCGCGATCGCCTACTTATCTTAGTTACCAATTAATTGCAAATGACTTTTTATCACACAAGCTGCAAAAAGTCAAGAATTAATTAATAACTAACTTAAGGTAATTCCACCGAGGTAGGTTTAGCGATATGAGGCAAACCCCAACCCAGTTTTTCGCGCAAAATACGGAAAAACTCAGGTGCTTGTAAGCGGATAAAACGAGCCGAGTATGGCGAGCGTTCGATCTCGACGCGATCGTCTGGCAAAACGTAGCAACCGCCATTACCATCAACCACCATCACCATTTGATTAGGAGTAGCCGGAAAAATCCTTACTTTCTCAGTATCGGAAAAAACTAAAGCTCGTGACGCTAAAGAATGAGGACAAATCGGAGCTAGTTGCAAAACCGGGACATCAGGTGTTACCACGGGACCCCCGGCACTTAAAGAATAAGCCGTCGAACCTGTAGGAGTTGAGATAATCACACCATCAGCCGCAATATCCACGGCGGCGTGACTTCCCACCTCAATTTCAAAATGGCACATCGAAGTTAACGGTTCTCGATGCAAGACCATTTCATTTAAACAAAGTGCCTCCCAAAGTAAGGTTTCCTCCCGAAGCACTTGTACTGTTAACATCGAGCGTTCTTCAATCTGATAATCTCCAGCGAGCAACTGCTCGATCGCTTGCGGCAACTGGTTCACATAAGTTTCGGTTAAAAAGCCCATGTGACCTGTATTGACCGCCAATAAAGGAATACCTAAAGGAGCAACTTGTCGGAATGCGGCTAACACAGTCCCATCTCCGCCTAAAACAATCCCGAAGCTAACATCCTCAAAACCAGGAGGTGTTAACTGTTCGATCCGCGCATGACAAACCGGACGTTCTGGGAAAGAATAGCCTAAGATTCCGCCCCAGCCAGTACAAGTAGAAACTTCCCAGCCACGAGCAGCGATCTTGTCTCTCAACTCATTAGCGACGCGACAAGCTACAGGTTTAGTATCGTTGTAAATAATGCCTGCTTTTGCCACAGTTATCGGTCCTGCTTTCGGTTTGGGTAGAATGGGGCTATGCTTGTTCGCTCAAGACTCGGATTTAAAAGGTGTTTTTTTCTTTCTTTTCTGTTTATTTTTTTTGTAATCAATTTCTTTAAGTTTTTTAACAATTCTGGTAAAGTAATCTTCTAAATAGGTTTCTAAAGTTGTTGTTTGCTCGGGGTCAAGTCCAAATACTTGATATACTTCGTCCATTGGCGCATCGAGAGGTTTACCATTTGCTAGCACTTCAGCAAATGCCAAGCGATCGGAAACATTTTTGCCCCAGGCAAAAAATCGGGTTAGTTTACGCATGAAACGTAACAAACCTATCGGCAAGCGGGCAATTTTAGCATTTTGCCCGGATAAAGCTTCACAGCGATTAATAATTTCGTAAGCACCCCAAGCGCGAGGTCCGACGACGGGAAAGGTTCGATTTTCAGTTTCGGGAACTTGTAAAGCACGAACGGCAAACTTAGCAATATCGATGCTATCCATGTAAGCAACCGGAGTGGTTTCTCCTGTTATCCATACTGCTTGATTGTCTAAAATCGGAATTGCGTACTGACCGATTAAACCCTGCATGAAACCAGCAGGTCGAAGTACCGTATAGTTTAATCCCGATTCTGCTAAAAAAACTTCCGTACACCGCTTAATTTCCATTAAGGGTACTTGAGGATGTTTTTCTGCGTCAAGAATGGAAAAAAAGATATATCTTTTGACCCCAGCAGCTTGAGCAGCTTGAATTAATGCTACTTTTCCTTGCCAATCCACCTGTTTTATGCTAAGAGAATCGGTAGGTCTAGCTGTTGCCGCATCAATTACAGCTTCCATACCTTCAAGAGCGGGAACTAGAGTTTCGGGCTTACACAAGTCTCCTTTAACTAGCTCTGCCCCCCATTCTTGCAAAAAAGTTGCTTTGTTTTTATTTCGTACCAAACAGCGAACCCGATGGTTTTCTTCGAGAGCGCGACGAGCAACTTGTCTTCCCAAGGTGCCCGTGGCACCGACGATCAATACATCCATCTAATGAATTTAGTCAGGAAATTTAAACTTTCTATAAGATATTATCAGAATTTGGACACTTTATGTTTTTCCAGTGCGGTTTGAATTTTCCAAACGTTAATCGTATGAAGAGTGCTAGTTTAAATGGCACTCAAAATCAAACCTTCGCGAGCCATCACCGCATTAGGAAAAGTTTCTTGAACTTGAATACCGATGCGATCGAGTAGATCGTCAGAGTGGTTGGGTTCGTGATGAAAGATAACTAATTTTTTCACTTTAGCAGCGATCGCCGCTTTCACTCCTTCTTGCCAAGTTGAGTGTCCCCAGCCGACTTTAGGCGATTTTGGGTTATGATATTCTTCATCAGTGTACATCGCATCGTAAATGAGTAGATCCGCATCGCGAGCAAGTTGGAGAACATTGTCATCAAGGCGATCGGGAAAATGTTCGGTATCGGTACAGTAAACGATCGAATGTCCCTGCCAACTTACTCGATAGCCCATCGCACCGTTAGGATGATTGAGGGGACGAGTTTCAATCGTAATTTCGTCAATATTGAAAATTTCCTCGCAAACTAGATCGTGGTAATTGAGCTGTGCCTGAATTTCTTTAATCGGGACTGGAGAATTTATGTGCAGCACTCGTTCGCGAAAGTGCTGTTTCATGTGCATTTTTTCGCCATCTGGGGGAACCTGTCCGTGAATGTGAAAGATATGTTCTTCACTAAAAACGGGCAGAAAAAAGGGTACTCCTTGAATATGGTCCCAATGATAGTGGGTGAAAAACATATAAGTTTCTTCTGGTTTTTGCTGGCGCAAGCTTTTACCTAAAACCCGCAAACCAGTTCCACCATCGAAAATGAGACGTTTACCTCCGACGCGCATTTCCACGCAGGAAGTATTTCCTCCATAGCGTACCGTCTCTGAGCCTGGAGTCGGAATACTGCCTCGTACTCCCCAAAATTGCACGACAAATTCAGAATTAAGGTTAGTTTCCATTTAGCAATTAATTAGCAAGGCTGAAAAACATTACATTGAGCATGGTGGCGTAATAAGTGATCGCACAGGACTAAAGCTACCATTGCTTCTACCATTGGCACGGCTCTTGGCAAAACGCAAGGGTCGTGCCTGCCTTTAGCTGCTAAAGTTGTTTCTTCGCCCGTGCTAGTCACTGTACGCTGTTCTTGACCTATGGTAGCAGTGGGTTTGAATGCTACTCGTAAAATAATGTTTTCTCCGTTAGCAATACCGCCTTGGATACCGCCAGAGCGATTAGTCGCAGTCCGAATTTGACCTTTTTCGTCTGGATAAAATTCGTCGTTATGCTCAAAACCTGTAAGTAAAGTTCCAGCAAAACCGGAACCAATTTCAAATCCTTTAGAAGCAGGTAAAGACATAACTGCTTTGGCTAAGTCGGCTTCGAGTTTGTCAAATACTGGTTCTCCTAATCCTTTCGGGACGTTACGAGCAACGCATTCGACTACGCCACCAAGGGAGTCTTTTTTTCTTCTAATTTGGTCAATTAATTCGATCATTCGCTCTGCTGATTCAGCATCGGGACAGCGAACGATATTACTTTCTACTTGTTCGAGAGTTACGGTATTAGGATCGACTACTGCTTCTAAATCTTTGATTCGTTTGACATAGCCGACGATTTCTATCTTAGCTATTTGGCGAAGGATTTTTTTGGCGATCGCTCCTGCTGCTACTCTACCTATAGTTTCTCTCGCACTTGCTCTCCCGCCACCTTGCCAATTCCGAATCCCATATTTAGCATCGTAAGTGGCATCAGCGTGGGAAGGACGATATTTTTGCGCCATTTCGGCGTAATCTTGGGGACGAGGGTCTTTATTCCGGACAATAATACTAATTGGCGTTCCGAGGGTTTTTCCTTCAAAGACTCCGGAAATAATTTCACAAGTGTCGGTTTCTTTGCGGGGTGTCGTAATTTTACTTTGTCCGGGTCGTCTGCGGTCTAAGTCGAATTGAATATCTGACTCAGAAATTGACAGTTGAGGGGGACAACCATCAATCACTACACCCACACCACCACCATGAGATTCACCAAAAGTTGTAATCCGAAATAAATGCCCGAAAGTATTGCCCATAGTTGAGAGTTAAAAGCCTATGAACTTTGTATTTTAACAGCGATCGCTACTTCGCTTTCGTCCGGGCGCGGATTTCGATCGCATTTTCTTTGATTGTGACATCATGATTGCCGTAAAAGTCTTGTCCTAGCAGTCCTATACTTAAGGCTGGAGAAATTCCTACTCGCAAATTATTCACTGTCATTCCTCCGGCAGCCACCGAACTTAAGCGACCATAAGGAAAAGGAACGGCATTTTGGCTAGCAGTATCGACTAAAATTGTTCCTTCGGTTTGTACGCCCAAAGTTTTTGCCATTTGGGGGTTAATTGCCGTTCCTGTTGCTCCCGTATCAAACAACATTTCAAAAGTTTCCTCGCCGTTAAAGGTAACATCAATCACCGGAGTACCACCTTCTCTTCTTTTAATCGGAATTATATATATTCCTGAAACTGAAGAATCAGAAGATTCTCCACAAAGCGCTCCTAGGTCAATGGAACGACCATTACTATCGACCATAAAACAACCTTGCTGTTCTTGGGAGTAAGAAGTCAAGGGAAATACAGTTACTCCAGTAGTTATTACTAATGCTGCAATCATTTTTTTCATGAGCATTCTGCGATCGCTAAAATTTTCCTCGCTAGTCGTATTTTAACAACTGGCGATCGCGATTTGTCTAGTCTCCAGCACTTTTGTGCAAATTACTTCAATTTATTTTGCTATCAATTTTAACTCTTTATGTAGAGTTCCTGTCCTCACACTCTTAATTGCCAATAAGACCGCTAATTTAAAATCTCCTTAAGCCGATCGCTCGTTTCCGAAAAAGTTACTTTATTTTTACTGTTGTAATAGTAAGTAATTTACAAAAAAAATAATTGTCTTGTCTCAAGGCTTTACTGGCAATGTCTCTATAAATATCACGATTATATTTTTCAAGTCATTAAAGCTTTTTTACCCCAAAAACTAGTTTAATTCGCGACGTATTTGTGGTCATATTGAGCCTCAATCTGCTATAATTGCATTAGCAAAATTCACCTGAATCTAAGTTAAGTTGAACTTAACAGAGGCACCGATGGCAACTAATAGCAAAAACTTGTTTCACGAAGCAGCAAATGATCGCCAACTAGGCAAAAGCGAACAATATTTTACTAAATTTTGCCTCTATAACTTTTTCGGACAAAAAAAAGGCTACTATCTTCATTTAGATACTTCTAACCCAAATGACAATCTTTTAGCTGAATACCAGCAAATAACCGAACAACAATATCAATCCTTAACTGAAATTACCCCCAGACAATCAGCTACAGCAGTATATAACTTCGTCCTCGCCAATTTAGCAGCAGGAAAACTAACTACAGCCAAATACGCTTTACTCAGCACCTTAGACAAAACCTTAATCGAAAAACACGCCCAAGCCATTACCAAGCCAGAACTCGCTCAACTCAAAACTGATATTGAAATCATCATCAACAACCCAGAAACCCTACAAAACCATGAATTATTTGTTCAAATTCCTGTTACCAAAAACATCTCCTTATTCGAGTTAATAAACCTCCTCGAAGAACACCGCAGCAGCATAATTATCAATCTCAAACATCTCCAAGAAAATTATCAGCGCAAAGGCATTAACCGAATCGAAGGTAGCCGAGATGAAAAAGGAAATTTACTCGAACCGACGTTAAAAACAGAAAACATCGACAATGCAGAATACGTGCAAATGGGTTCTTTGGCGATTAATCGTCATACTGCCACAATCAATCTACTTTTGACCCGAAAAGTCCGATTAATCAACCCAGAAACTAACACGCCTATAACCGAAGTTGCTGGCGTACTTCTTACCGATTTAAACAAGTACAACGATTACACAATTGTTAGCAACGGCGAACTGCATATCAACTCTTTGCAAGTCAAAATTAACAACAAAAAATTGCTTAATTTGCTGCAATCCAAAGGCGTTTTGGCTGCTGGCGAATTTGATTTTCGTACTGAATACGAAATCAAGTTAGATAATTTGCCGATAATAGCTTGTCAAGAAAATTATTCTCACCTGGATGGAGTCTTTGAGGAACTAGCAGCAATTAAAGTTCTTGCCAGTATTATCTCAGCTTACTTACGAGACGACTCAGAAATATTTACTCAGGAACAGTTGCAAGAATTGAAGCAACATTACCTTTCCAAAAACCTTTATGTCAACTTCCCCACAACCACCGAATATGCTGACTTAGAAACCGCCCTAGCTAAAGGTGAAGTCGCCTCTCGAATTAGTTATAAAATCGATATCGGGAACAAAAATATCCTCAACCTCAGCAAATTTTACTCAGCAAACCAATTCCTAAGCCGCATCTACGAAGCTTATAATCTAGAGACAGGCGAAAAAATATCTAAACCTAATTTTGCTGTCAGTTTAGATATTCCTCTTATCTTCGGACACAAAGACCTCTCGCGACGTACTAAATTTACTCAAGTTGACCGATTTATGCGACCTATTTTTGATAACTTCCTCGGTATCGAAGATAATGGTTCTGTAGCGGCTATTTTAAGTAAAACTGGTGCAAATAGTTTGTTACGAGTTTTGCAAGCGAAATGGAAAGGAGAAGCGATAACTCGCGATGAGTTTGTGGAAGCTTTAGCCGCAGCAAAAAGTAAACTAGAGAAATATATCGAACAATTGTACCGAGAAAAAATTTCTCCTTTAGTGTTCTATATTGGTTCCACGGGACTTTTACCTGATGCAATGGATGCTACAGCTTATACGGCTGAAGAACTTAGTTTTCAGTATCCTGACTTGTCCTTTTCTAAACACGAGCGAGAGGGAATGTTTTTTGTAGTAGGTGAAACGATTATTAGCGTTTACCCAGAGAAGGAATATTACTCAAGATAAACACTAATTTAAAAAGCGTGCTTCCCAATTGGGAGGCACTTTGTTAAAATACATTTGCTACAGTCAACATTCAGTTATTTTTTTCTGATCAAAAATCAAAGTAAATGTAGGGAAGTCCTCCTTCAGGGGCTAAAATCCAAACACAATAGAGACAAAGAGGAACTAAAATTAGCTTGATAGTCCAATTAAGTTGTAATTTCAAACCTCGCTGGACAAAGTAAATTATGCTCATTGAGGAAATTAGTCCAGCAATGAGCAAAGCGACGCGATAGCGTTGTAAATTGAGTGCTTCGGCGTATACTTTCTGAGCAAACTGAATATCGCCTGAATAGTTCCAGTAATGCTGAAAGACTAAGGTTGCTTGTTCGAGGTTAGGGAGTCGGAACCAAACCCAAGAGGTAAATACCATAATTTGAGTTAAAATCCAAGCAAACATGATGCCGAGAAAGCTTTGCCACCAAGAGGATATCCATTGCCAGCGTTTGCTGAAGGTTTCGGTGAGACGGTGTAGTGCTAAGGCGATACCGTGCAAAGCGCCCCAAACGACATATCCCCAAGCTGCTCCGTGCCAAATGCCGGCTATCAGCATAATTACGAACAAATTGAGACAAGTGCGTCCTAAACCTCGGCGGGAACCTCCAAGGGGAAAATAAAGGTAGTTACGCAGCCAATTACCGAGGGTCATGTGCCAACGCCGCCAAAAATCGGCAATGCTGGTGGTGAAGTAGGGAAAATCAAAGTTTTCTGGGAGATTAAATCCTAAGAGTAAAGCGCTACCGCGAACGATGTCTACATAGCCACTAAAATCAAAATATAGTTGTAAGCCGTAAGCTAAGGTTGCTAACCATAAATCGCCACTACCTGCTCGCTCTAAATTTCCATAGCATAAATCGACATAAATAGCAAGGTTATCGGCAAGAAGTGCTTTTTTGAATGCACCAGAAGCAATTAACCAAAGACCTTCGATAGATTCATCAAAACTAATAAGTTGGTGTTGGGAAGTAAAGTGATGAAAGCGAGTGATGGGACCAGAAATTAGTTTGGGGAAAAATAATTTATAGCTAGTGAATTGTAGCAGTTGGCGAGCAGCAGGGGCACCGCGATAAACATCAATAAGATAAGCGATACATTCAAAGGTAAAGAAAGAAAGACCGAGAGGAGCAATTACGCGATCGCTAATCCAAGTAGCACTTTGGGTAACAAATGACAAGTTCAATGGTGCAGCTAGGGAATTCAAAATAAAAGGGATATACTTGAAACCCACGAGCAACAGCACGTTGAGGATAATTCCTAGCCATAAAAGGTTACTGGTGCGACGATTCCAAAATCCCTGTAGCTGTTCCCACTGTTGGTTGGAAAGCTGACTATTTTCCGCTTGTATTCCGCCGATTTTGCTTTGGGATTCAATGGTACGAGCGAGGAAGAAGTTAATTAAGGTTATAGCTAGAAGAAGCGGAATATACCACCATTGTAAGGAAGCATAAAAGATAATACTGGCAATTAGCAGCAGCCAAAGTTGGAAATGCTGGCTTTTTTTAGGGGAATTTTTGGCTAATGCACGTCCTACTGACCAGTAAATTATTAGTAGGATTAACAGGAAAAGAGCGTAGATATTGGAAACGAAGGTCATTTTGGGGACTGGGGATTGGGGTTATCAGTTACCAGTTATCAGTTACCAGTTATTAGTTATCAGTTATCAGTAAAGATTGGAGATAACAAGCAATTAGCGAATAAACTGGTCGGGTGATAACTGTTAAATGCGGCTAAGTGCTAACTGTTCGCTGAAAATTACTTAAACCAAGGAATTCTGGTATCCTTAGCTAGTTGTTGGGAAACTTGATAAGCACCAAAACGATTGAGATGGCTGGGATCGGAGAATAATTCGTATTGAGTAGACCAACGCTGAGCGTAGTCAAGGAAAATTAAACCACGATCGCTGGCTTCTGCGAGCATATGAGTGCGAAATTTTTCTTCGTACTTGGTTCTTACTGGGTCAAGATATTCGTTAGTTAAAGGTGTATTGACGAAAACTAGCTGGATTGAGTGAGTTTGGAGAAAAGTGAGGAGTTCATTGAGAGCGGTATATTGTTGACCATCTAAGCCAAAAGAATCATAATCGCGATCGTGAGCGCCAGTAACTCTGGGATGATTTTGATAGTATCTCTCAGGATCGAAACGAACCGATAGAGGTAGGAAACCATCATAATCAATCGAGACCAATTCTGATTCGGAGTTAGTAATTGCTAAATTCAGATCGGTGTAAGGATTAAGGAAAGGTAATTTTACGCTGTCGAGTAAGTCTTGTCGTAACCAAGTTTTAAGGAGTTCGCGTTGAGGGTAGAGGGAAGATAATTTTCCCAACGAGCGATTGACGATCGCTTCACGATCTTGAATAGTAGTAGCGAGAAAGTTTTGTGAAGGACGCGTCAGTTGGTTGTTAGACTTGAGAGCAGTCAAATCTTCGCCATGCAATTTTTGATAAGCAGCAGAAGTTGCGATCGCTTCGTAGGTGCGATCTTCTCTGGAACTATTAAATGCTCTCGCACCATCAGCCCAAATTACTAGTTTTGGTAGTTGTTTTGGGGTCAAAACTCGGCGCAGTAATAAGTCTACAACTTGTGCAGTTGCACCATTAATACCAAAGTTAAATACTTCGATGTTTGAGTAGCCTTCGGCGGCTAAAGCTGTTTCTAATGCTTTAGGATCGACTCCTCGCATAGCGCGAGAACTACCGACAATGAGAACATCCGGAGGACCTTCTTGAGCTACTCGTTGTTGATAAAGCGCTAATTTTTCGTCTACCAATCGATTGTTAAAAGAAGGAATATCCGATCGCGCTGCGGCTAAAATTGCTGCGGTTTTACCATTATTTCTCGAATCTAACAATGAGTTATTATCTTGCCAAAATTCGATTTTACTTTCTCCGGGACGAGTAAAACCACGAGCATCGAAATCAGTTTCTTCTTGTTGAGATAGGGACGAGGTTTCGGGAATATATAGTTCAGGTAAGGAGTTTTCCGCCGCCGTATTTAGCTCAGAGGAAACTGTAATTGATTCAAGGCTATTACCGACTAACCAATCAACGCTAGCTGCCAGTAACAATCCCAGAATAGCCCAGACTAAAGTTAATTTTAGTGATGGTCGTGCCGTAAAACTAGTTTGGAGATCGCGATCGAGATTGCTTTGGGAAAGAGAACGAACGAATAAACCCGAACGACATAACCAATTGCTTAACGTTTGATTGACTTGTTCATACCAAAGGAGGCGAAAGCGATCGCGTTTTTGTGTTGGTGTTGCTTCTGGTGTAAATGTAGCTACACCAGCAGAAACTTTAGTTTTGGTACTATTGACTTCAGGAGGAACAGATTGAACTTCTTTCGCCGAGACAGCAGGTTGGCGTTTGCGACTGAGAAAATCAACTCCGTAACTCCATAAAGGAGAAGATTGACCAGATCTGCGTCCGTAAATTCGTAAACCAGCCAAACCAGGAATTGCTAATTGGCGAAATAAATTTTCTACCTTTTTGATTACTTCTGCTTTTGGCGGACAGATGACTGCTTCAGTCATCACGTGTAATAAATCTTGTTTGCGGCAAAGTTTAGTTCGTACGCCGCCAGTAGCTAAACGATAATCTAAATCCGGATTGAGTAATTTTTGTAAGAGGAAACTGAGTGCTTCTCGATTTTCCTGTCTGGCTAAATCAAAGATAGAAGTTTCCCCACGATGATTGTTGAACTTGAGCCAATCAATCCAAACTAAAGTATCTTCACTATTCGTTGAGTGTAAATGTGGATTTTTGACACCATAAACCGTGTATGAGGTTATTCCTTGAGGAGCGAGATCCTCCAAAATTGGTGCAATATGGGTAAGTATCAGATGTTTATCAGGAGCAATACCTGAGTTTCTCGAAACCCACCGACAAAACAAATGCAAAGTAGAATCTTTGACATTAGCACGCACTTCAATATCGAGAGCAGCTAAAGAGAGATTGAGCAAGCGAGTAATTGCCTCTAGATCGCCCCATTTTGCCCAATCAGCGAGCAGATCCTGTTTGCGAGTCAAATCCACCAGCAACACCCAATCGGGAGCCGCTTCACCATCAACTTGAGAACGGATGACTGCTTCGCGAAAACCGACTAAATCTAAATCTCGTAACCGTTTGACAATCGGTTCAGCGAACAGATGAGGATCGAGACTCCAGGGACAATTGCAAACCAACCAGAGACGCTGCGAAGCACCACCATCAGGTAGTTTTTGCACCAACGACTTAACACTCACACCCCACTGAGAAAGAGATTCGCTCAGATAAATGGCGATCGCGTTTTTATCTCCCAAACGTGCCAAACTTTCGTAATTAGTAATAGTCGTTTTTTCCTCCCGATCGTGATTTCCTGGCAATTTTTGCTCATTTTCACCTTCTGGGAAGCCAGAGGATTTTGACCTTAGCCGAGCTAAAACAATTGGCTCTATCCACTCAGGACGTTTTTCAGCGACTGCTTTGCCATAAATAATGACCCGATGAATTAAAATTTCACCAGTCAGCGATTGTAGGATATCACTTCCTTGTGAGGACTTAAATACCTCAACTAATCGAGGTACAACTTGAACTGCTGGCGGACATTGGGAACCTTCACAAAGAATGTGTAAATTATTACCCCTAGTCCGCACCCGCAAACGTATTCTTATAGACAAACCAGACTCTTTGAGTGTCTGATAGAGCCACTGAGAAAGTGATAATTGAGTCCCACTTGAATTTCTCCGATCCAGATCCAACATCGTAATTTGGCGATCGCGCTTTTTTATCTAACAATGAAAACTCCGCTCACATGATATAAGGATTCTGGTTATCCTGCCTAGATAAATCACTTTGGCGATTGGAGCGGGAAATAGGCAAAATCTTGTTTAACCCAGAATTCTCAGCCAAAAAATTAATTATAGTTCTAAAATTTTTTACCACCCCCAGAAGTTTTTCCGCCGTAGAGTTTGGCGATCGCGCTTTTAAGAGTACACTACAAATGCAATTAACTTACCCAAGTTATGAGGAGAAATTTGTTTGATGTCTAATTCCCAGTCTCCACTCCAGCTAGAAATCTGCTTAAGTTTGGCAGCAACGCCCTTTCTCTTGAGTATGATGGCAATCCGAGGATTGACCCAAGCACTTACCGATCTCGGCATTGCTTCTGAAGAAATCTTTCGCGGTGAGATTCTACCTGTACTGCATTTTCCTAATCCGGAAGTTCCAGAACAGTAAAGAAGACGACTCTCTCCTGACACTGAATCGCGCGATCGCCGTGTTCCCTTGTCGATCTTAACAAGGAAATGTTTTTGCTTCCCACGCCAAGGCGCTTGACAATCTCCCCAACTTACCCATACTAGCCCAAGCTAAACGCTGATAGGTTCGCAGTATCCTCAAGAGCGACAAACTTCCGAGCAGGGCAAGGGAATGGTACGCTCCTAGCAGCATTAAGTTTTTTTATTCAGTGTCAGGGGAAACTGCTGAATTAGAAATAAACCTTTAAGATCGGAAAATTGTAACTTAGGTAAGATTGGGTATAAACAGGTATTATGAGTTTTCTTCTTTCTTCCTCAGAGCAGGAATTTAAGGTTCTTTCTACTTCAGAACTTTTTTTACGCCATCGTCTTAAGTTAGTCGAAGATTTGTGGGAAGTGGTACTGCGCTCTGAGTGCGGTCAAGAAATGGTCGATTTACTGGGGCAGTTGCGATCGATGTCTTCTCCAGAAGGACAAGCAACCGATCTGCCTCAATCTTCTGTTCCTCAGTTGGTAGAAAGGCTCGATCTCGAAGCTGCTATTCGTGCTAGTCGCGCTTTTGCTCTTTATTTTCAACTGATTAATATCGTTGAAAAACATTATGAACAAAGGGAGCAACGGATTTCCCGACGAAATGCTCATCAAAAATTAACGACGAAGAATGCCAAATTAACTAATGGTAGGGCTGAGCAATCGCCAACTACAAAAGAAGTGGCGCAAGCTAACGAAGCGCTTGGCACTCCTGGGATCGATATGCTCGAAAAAAGTTGGCAGGATAGCAAAGGAGCCAATAAAAAAACCGGAACTTTTGAATGGCTATTTCCTTATCTCTACAAGCTGAATATGCCTCCGGGAAAAATTCAGGAGCTATTAGATAATCTAGACATTCGCTTAGTGTTTACGGCTCATCCAACGGAAATCGTCCGTCACACAATTCGCAACAAACAACGACGTATTGCTCGGATTCTCAAGCGACTCGATCTCGAAGAGGAGCAGTCATTAGAAGATTCTCAAGCATCTAATCAAGAGTTAACTACTTCCTGGGAAACAGACGAAGCAATTCAACAATTGATGGAGGAAATTCGTCTTTGGTGGCGCACTGACGAACTTCATCAGTTTAAACCGACTGTCTTGGATGAGGTGGATTATACTCTTCACTATTTTCAGGAAGTGTTATTTGAAACCATTCCCCAATTGTCGGTATTGCTCAAACAAGCTTTGGGAAATTCTTTTCCTGGTTTGCGTTCCCCGCGCAATAACTTTTGTCAATTTGGTTCTTGGGTAGGTGCAGATCGAGATGGAAACCCTTCGGTAACTCCTCAAGTTACATGGGCAACTGCTTGTTATCAGCGAGAATTGGTACTAGAAAAATATGTCAGGTCGATTAAGAGTTTGACAGATTTATTAAGCTTATCTCTTCATTGGAGCAATGTTCTGCCAGAGTTACTCGATTCTTTAGAGCAAGACAGATTGTTGATGCCGGAAGTTTACGAACGATTGGCAATTCGCTATCGTCACGAACCTTATCGGCTTAAATTAGCTTACATCCAACAGCGATTGGAAAATACTCGCGATCGCAATCGTCGTTTGTCGGAACAAGAACCTCATTTTCCGCAAAAATCGGATCTCAATCCGAAATGCTTTTATGCTTCAGGAAAAGATTTTTTAGCTGAACTGCGCCTGATTCAACGCAATTTAGTGGAAACTAATTTAAGTTGCCGCGATTTGGACAATCTGATTACTCAGGTAGAGATTTATGGCTTTAAACTGGCGCAGCTAGATATGCGTCAAGAATCTTCTCGCCATTCGGAAGCGATCGAGGATATTGCTTGCTATTTGCAACTAATCCACAAACCTTACAATGAGTTGAGTGAATCTGAAAAATCGCTCTGGTTAGCAACAGAATTACAAACTCGTCGCCCTCTAATTCCTGCGGAATTACCTTTTGCGGAGAGAACCTGCGAAGCGATCGCTACTTTCCGGATGCTACGACGACTACAGCAAGAGTTTGGGACGGAAATTTGCCAAACATATATTATCAGCATGAGTGAGGATGTTAGTGACGTTCTGGAGGTGCTGTTATTGGCAAAAGAAGCTGGACTTTACGATCCAGCAACGGGAGTTAGTAGCGTTCGCGTTGTTCCTCTGTTTGAAACGGTGGACGATTTAAAACGCGCACCTAGTGTGATGCGTTCTTTATTTGAATTACCTTTGTATCGAGCTTGTTTGGCGAATGGATACGATGGCGATGGAGAGCAAAAAGCTCCTCTACAACCGGCTAATCTCCAAGAGGTGATGCTGGGTTATTCGGACAGTAACAAGGATTCGGGTTTCCTCAGTAGTAATTGGGAAATTCATAAAGCCCAGAAAGCTTTACAGAAAGTAGCTTCGGAATATGGTGTGAATTTACGGATTTTCCACGGACGCGGTGGTTCGGTGGGACGTGGTGGCGGTCCGGCTTATGAAGCGGTTTTAGCCCAGCCGACAGCGACGATTAACGGGCGGATTAAAATTACTGAGCAAGGAGAGGTTTTAGCTTCTAAATATTCGTTGCCAGATTTAGCGCTGTATAACTTAGAGACAGTCACCACCGCAGTGATTCAGGCTAGCTTATTAGGAAGCGGTTTTGATGATATCGAACCGTGGAAAGAGATTATGGAAGAATTAGCCACGCGATCGCGTTGTGCTTATCGTTCTTTGATTTACGAACAGCCTGATTTTCTCGATTTCTTCCTCTCGGTAACACCAATTCCAGAAATCAGTCAACTGCAAATTAGTTCTCGTCCTGCTCGCCGTAAAAGTGGTAAAAAAGATTTGAGTAGTTTACGTGCTATCCCTTGGGTATTTAGCTGGACTCAAAGTCGTTTTCTTTTACCCGCTTGGTATGGAGTCGGTACTGCACTTCAGGAGTTTCTCAATCAAGAACCTGAAGAAAATTTGAAGCTCCTGCGTTATTTTTATTTCAAGTGGCCCTTCTTTAAAATGGCAATTTCTAAGGTAGAGATGACCTTAGCTAAAGTGGATTTACAAATGGCTAAACACTATGTCCAAGAACTTTCGCCGCCAGAAGATTTAGAGCGTTTTGAGCGCGTTTTTGAGCAAATTGCTGAGGAATATCGCCTCACCAGCGATTTGGTTTTGACAATTTCCGGTCACAAAAAGCTCTTAGATGGCGATCCAGATTTACAGCGATCGGTACAATTACGCAATGGAACCATTGTTCCTTTAGGTTTCTTGCAGGTTTCTTTATTAAAACGGCTTCGTCAGTACACCAAAGAAGCTGCTTCTGGTGTAATTCATTTCCGTTACAGCAAAGATGAGTTATTACGGGGAGCGCTGTTAACTATTAACGGTATCGCTGCGGGAATGCGTAATACTGGTTGATTTAGTTGATGCGAACAACTCGAAAGGGATTTTTGAGTTCCCTTTCGAGCAATCAAAACCTGAAAAGCGCGAGATTCTCAATTATAAACAGGCAAGGTAAAATGAAAACAACTGCCACCTGCCGAAGCAGTATCTACCCAGATTTGACCGTAATGCGATCGGACGATCTGACGGCAAAGAGAAAGACCTAAACCGTATCCTTCTCGATCTTCATCTCGCTGAAGACGGAAATGTCTCTCAAAAATGCGATCGCGCTTTTCTTCTGGAATTCCCGGGCCTGTATCGCAAATACTCACTTGAATCTTTTGGGTCGTCCGGTGTAAAATCGAAACTTGGATTTTCCCTCCTTCTGGAGTATACTTAATCGCATTTTCTAACAGATTAATAATAACTTGGCGAACTAACTCTTGGTCAGCATAAACAGCAGGAAGATCGTAAGGTAAGTCGGTTTCTAGCTTTTGCGATTTTTTCTGGAATCTTTCTTGATATTCAGCCAAAATTTCTTGACAAAGATTCTGTAAATAGAGTTGGTGAGGTTCAATCGTTAATTCAGCACTTTTACCCTTCGACGCTTGGAGAATATCCGAGATCATTCTTTCCATAATGCGAAACTGGTTGCAAGCTTGCTGATGTAACTGCTCGGTTAAAGCTCGAAAACGTTCGTTGGGCTGGTTTTGAACTATTTTGATTGTTTCCACAGCAATCGAAGCGGCGGTAAGAGGACTGCGGAGATCGTGTGCTAACATTGCTAGCACTCGGTCTTTAAAATTTAATTGCTCTTCGAGTTCTTCTTTTTCTTTTTTGAGGCGAAAAATTTCTTCAGATAAGCGAATGAGTTCTGCGGAATAGCCAAGGGAATTACTTTTTGTGGGGTCTGATAACTCACCTGCTGCTTGTTTTTCCTTAGCTTCTTCAACACTAAGCTGCCATCTAGACCACCATTTTTGCAGTTGAGCAACGAGATTGCTTCCTGCTAGAGTTTGCCTTGGTTCAGGACATATTTTGACTAAAGCTGGGGTGGCTACCAATCGAAAATGCTCTGCTAGATAAGGCTGCTTCCCCACATCAATCACCTGAAGCTCAAAGGGATATTCGGCTTTCAAACTGTCTAGATAACTGCGTACTCGCCGGATATGTTCCTGAGAACCAGGACGCTCGTCAATAAACAGCAATAGTTGAAGCAACCCTGCTGGGGTATAACTATTTTGTTCTAAAGCTACCTGCCTGCCATTTGATTGTTGCACTGGAGAGTAATACTGATACGCTGAAACCAACTTAGAAAAGCCCCTGAAAAGGACTTGAAGCCAAGATTTAATATCTATTTTATATTTTTACCTCAAATGTGGCGAGAATACTCCTGCGACAAATAATATCATCAGAAAAATAATGAATTATAACACATATTTTTGGTTATCAAAGCCAGGATTTTGAGGCGATTAATACCACCTCAAATCAGGCGATCGCGCCCAAAGACACTCATTGCTGATTCAGCTAGAGCTTCGCATCCATTAACTTTCTTATTTTCGCATTTTCGTAATAAAATCTTAAGATAACATCAAAGACATCCTGCCTGCCTTGGCACAGTATTCACTCTCCAACCGAAAAACAATTATGGCTCTTGGCTACGTTGCCCTCGTACTTCACGCCCACCTACCCTTTGTCCGACATCCGGAAAGTGACTATGTTTTAGAAGAAGAATGGCTTTTTGAGGCAATAACGGAAACTTATATTCCTTTGTTGCACGTTTTTGAAGGACTAAAGCGGGATGGAATTGACTTTAAAATGACGATGAGTTTGACACCTCCCTTGGTGTCAATGCTACGCGATCCGCTCTTACAAGAACGCTTTGAGCAACATTTATCCAATTTAGAAGAACTCGCACAACAGGAAATCGAGCATAATCAGCATAACGGTCATCTGCGTTATCTCGCAGAGCATTATGCTCAAGAATTTCAGGCGATTCGTCAGACTTGGGAAGGCTACAACGGAGACTTAGTTACTGCTTTTAAACAATTTCTCGACAGCAACAATCTGGAAATTATTACCTGTGGTGCTACTCATGGCTATTTGCCATTGATGAAGATGTATCCCCAGGCAGTTTGGGCGCAAATTCAGGTGGCTTGCGAACATTACGAAGAAACTTTCGGTCGTCCGGCTAAGGGAATGTGGTTGCCCGAATGTGCTTATTATGAAGGTTTGGATCGAATGCTAGCGGATGCTGGCTTGCGTTACTTCCTCACTGACGGTCATGGCTTGCTATATGCTCGTCCTCGCCCTCGTTTTGGCGCTTATGCACCGATTTTTACTGAGGCGGGAGTAGCTGCTTTTGGTCGCGACCATGAGTCGTCTCAACAGGTATGGTCTTCTGAGGTAGGATATCCTGGTTCGCCAGAATATCGGGAATTTTATAAGGATTTGGGCTGGGAAGCAGAATACGAGTACATTAAGCCGTATATTATGCCTAATGGTCAGCGCAAAAATACGGGTATTAAGTATCACAAGATTACTAGTCGGACTGCGGGCTTATCGGATAAAGAATTATATGACCCTTATTGGGCAAGGGAAAAAGCTGCGGAACACGCGGGAAATTTCATGTACAATCGGGAACAGCAAGTTAGGCATTTAGCGGGAATTATGGGGCGATCGCCAATTGTGGTTTCTCCTTACGATGCTGAGTTGTTCGGTCACTGGTGGTATGAAGGTCCTTGGTTTATTGATTATCTGTTTCGTAAGTCTTGGTACGATCAAAATACTTTTGAAATGACTCACTTGGCTGATTATTTGCGTCGGGAACCAACTCAGCAAGTGTGTAAGCCTTCTCAGTCGAGTTGGGGTTTTAAGGGTTTCCACGAATATTGGCTGAATGAAACTAATGCTTGGATTTATCCTTATTTACATAAGGCGACGGAACGGATGATTGAGTTAAGCTGTCGCGAACCTGTTGATGAGTTGGAGTGGAAAGCTCTTAATCAAGCAGCGCGAGAGTTACTTTTGGCACAGTCTTCGGATTGGGCGTTTATTATGCGTACGGGAACGATGGTTCCTTATGCGGTTCGTCGCACGCGATCGCATTTGATGCGCTTTAATAAGCTCTATCAAGATCTTAAGGTCGCTAAGATTGATTCTGGTTGGCTGGAAAAGGTCGAAAAGATTGATAATATCTTTCCCAATATTAACTACCGTGTCTATCGTCCTTTGTAAGCTGGGCGGCTATTTCACCAACTAGGGTGGGCAACAAGCCTACCTTTTTTATTTCTCACTCTAGACTATTGACGAAAATTTTTTTGCCAACTCAAACTAAAAGTGATGTATATTAGTTTACTAATTGAAATTGCATCTACCTATAGCATGAGATCTGATAAAGTTAAAAATTAAAGCAAGTTGTTTCTCTTTCTCAGACTGTTCTAGGAGTGAAACAACTCGAACTAACGCTAATCTTCTTGCTCTCCCAATCGAAGTCTATTATTTACCGATCGCTAGAAAACAAGCAGAAAACCGAATGCTCCAAAAATCTACTTACCAAACTCTAGGAATAATTGACCAAGCTATACAGCGTTTTCTTCAAAAACTCAATCCTAACGAAATTCTGGCTTTGGGAGATACATCTAATCTTCAAGCAGAATTGCGCCAAGTTGAACGCAATGGCAAGATTGAAATTAGACCTGTTGTCGTAATTGAATGTGAAGGTAAAGCTCATCGCTATGCACTACTTTGTTTGAAATCACGTTTGTGTGCAGCTGCAACCGCAGTGGGTATTCCTAGTATTTGCTTGTCTGTAAATGGGGCGAGCGATATAGGATTTTTTTGTGACTAATTATTTTTGAGATCGAGCGCGATCGCTCCTCTACTATTCTTAGAGTGGAATAGTTGAGGGGCTTTTTGCTGTTTCTATATTAAGTTTTGTCAAGAAAGATGAGAAAACTTATTTTTTCCACAACTTAAATCTTCAATCGACAGAGATTTTCGTTCTCAGGTAGAGCAAAGAAGCATCAAAAGCCTGTAATTCTCTGACTCTATGGTATAATTAGTGACATGACTCACAAGATCTACTTTTGTCCTGTCACCTAAATATAACTGCTATCTCACGTCTCCGTGATGACACTCTTCACGAAAAAAAGGCGATAAGATTCAACCTCAACTCTCTACGAAATCACTCAAAGATTTTGCTGGATGCCCGATTATATAAGTGGTTTGTCGATTAATCGGGAGAAAAAAATGGAAATGTTTAGTGAATTTTCTTTACCAGTTGGCAAAGGACAACAAGCTGATGCTGATAGAGATAATTCTCCACCCATGAAGCCTTTAGAACTTAATATTTCGGTGCTAGAAATTTTGTTGTCAGCAACATCGTTAGAAAATAACTACTATAGTTGGTCGGACGAACAAAAATTAAAGCACCTGAAGCGTATTAAAGAAGCGGCGCTGAATCTGAATGGTTTGTTTAGTAATTTATCCCAGTCTTAGTTATACCTCTAGATTGAGTAACCAATGCCGTAACGGATTTACGATTGTTAGGGCAAGGAGAAAAAGATGATTAAATCTTGGATGGTGATTGGGGGTGTGACGCTTTTGGTTGCTCTCGGTAGCAATCTGGTTACGCCGGATGGCGTTCGTTGGTTTAAGCGCCAGCAACGCCCTCGTTGGTTGACATTTGAGTGGGCGATTCCCTTTATTTGGACTTTTATTTTTATTTGTGGCGCTTGGTCTGCTTATATTATTTGGGAAAGCGATCCCGGAACGACTGAGACTTGGTTATTGATGGGTTTTTATTTGCTTTTGGAAGTAGCGATCGTTGCTTATACACCTGTTATGTTTGCCCTTCGCAGTTTAAAAATTGGTACGATTGTTGGTGCTGTGGGTACGGTTTTAGGTTTAGTTTTAACTCTGATAGTTCTATCTATTTCAGGCTGGGCGGCTTTGTTATTATTGCCTTATCTACTTTGGAGCCCTGTTGGTACTTATACGACTTGGGAAATGATGCAGTTAAATAATATTGATTAAATTTAATTTGATTCAAACTTTCTTTGCTAACTATCTGCTTGCTTAGAAAAGAAAGTTTCTGGTCAAATATCCACCGTGAAGCCCACGGTGGTTTGTAGAGAACTTAATTCCTTGCTCGCTGGAAAAATTGCTTTTTTCCACGCTCTACTTAATCAATTCCAGCTTTTAGTAGATTTTAACGGAAACGCTTTTTACGCCGCGCGATCGCCTTGCGCTTGCGCTTTTCGATGGGAGTTTCGTAGTGACGGCGACGCTTGATGTCAGCAAATATTCCTGCTTTTGAGACTTGACGCTTAAAGCGACGTAATGCCGATTCAATGTTTTCGTTTTGTCCGACAACCACTTGGGTCATACAGTATCTTACCTCCTTTGTGAATTTACTGTTTTTGAGTGGTGATTAATAATTGGCGAACTTAGACAAGAAATTTAGCGTTGCTTACTTTTTCCTTTAAGCTACGAGAGCGAAAGCGAATTCAGCAACGCGATCGTTTATCCTGATTGCATTTTTTGCCAATCAGTCAGAATTTACAATATAGCTTTAAAGCTTAAAAAAGTCTACCAATAAAAATTTTTACTCAACAATCATCATAGCGTAAAAGGGAAAAAGAATCAAGAAAAGGCGTTCCGATCTTGAGAACGCCAGCAAGATTTTCGTGAGAGAGTTACGGAGAATCTCATCACGATCGCCTGGAAACTACTTTTGGAGATTTTCCATTCCAGAGACTACTTTCGCCGAGTCAATGCGATCGCCTTGTTTAATGGTATCGACAACATCCATTCCGTCAGTGACATAGCCAAAAACCGCATAATCGCCATCTAAGAAAGCTAAATCGGACAAAGCAAAGTAAAACTGAGAAGAAGCCGAATCAGGCATTTGCGAACGAGCCATCGCGATCGCCCCGCGACTATGCTTCAAAGCCACTGGGGGAGCGGAAAAACCTGCCTGTCGTCCCAAAGCCTTACTATAAGTAGGTTCTTCTTCACCTTCAAGCTGAATTTCCAAAGGAATGTAACGAGGTCGAGAAGTTTCGGGATCGACAAAACCACCCGTACCAGTACCTTGAGGATCGCCACCTTGAGCGACAAAAGGTTGGGGATCTTTAACAACCCGGTGAAAAGTTAATCCATTATAGAAACCTTTAGAGACAAGATCGACAAAATTACCCGCCGTGATCGGAGCATTATTGCCATCCACCTCAATAGTAATTGGCGAACCATTAACGGTCATCTCCACCGTGGCTGTACCTTCGAGTCTGGGTAAATCTTTCATTGTTTGATTGCTAACTTGAGTTGCTACGGGTAAATCTGTCTGCGTTGTCAAGGAAGAATCTGAATTAGCCGATTGGGAAGTACAACCTCCCATAATCAGTCCCCCAACCGCGATCGCTACAAACAGCGATCTGAGTGAAGCCCATGCTACATTATTCGTCCGCAGTGGGCGGGATAATGTTGACCAAAGCTGATGTAAAATCTGCATTTTTTATACTCAACCGAATTGTTTACAATCCTTCCAGGGGTACTGACAAGAAGCGAGCTAGTTCGGCTCCTTGATTTTCCAACTCTGACAATGATAGCGGTTCTCCCACACGAGTCAGGGGAATATCGCGACGTTTTTTCGCCCGGAGATACAGCGAGCGCTTGGGATTAAGTCCTTCTTTGATTTCTGCTCTTACCGCTTGTACGTCTTCTAAGTTCAACTTAAGTTCAATGCGGCGGTTTTTACCAAAAAAACCCCAGCGAAAAATCGTTACTTCACCTGTTTCCCGATTAAACTCGTTGTAGCCACCACCCACATTCAAAAAGATGACTGTATACAGATACAGTGCCATTGCTGTACCAGCAAAACCATAGAAAGTGAGTGCAATACCTTGAGGGATAAATTGTAATTCGCTGGGATCGCTTACCAGTAGCAGATTGACTCCCAAATAACTCGAAAGCCCTGCTAAAAGAAAGCCTACCCCACCAATGGTAGAAATTACTGCCCAAAAGTAGTTACTGAAGCGACGAGAACCCAATACCTCTTGACGGAGGATCTTGCTGTTAGAAGTAGTTGCCTGTGCTGTCATGTTTAAATTTTGCCCAATATAAAATTTGAATCTACCTAGATCGATTCTGACATTCTCTGGAATCAAGCAAGAGAGAAAATCTCCGACTCGTTAGTGCGATTGGTACGGTAGCGCCAACAACCGCGCATCGGCGATCGCGATCGTTCCCCCAACCAAGATTTTATGAGGACAGATGTGTCAATTTGTAAAATTTCGAGCATAATAATTGAAAGTGGGTGAAAACTCCAGCCCAGATTTTCCCAATCAGGCTGGGAATTCTAACCCAACTTGTGATAATTTAAGAAAAGTTAACTTGTCACTCACTAAATAGCTAGTGAATGAGCAAGCAGAAACTACTCTCAAACAGCGTACCGCAAGGTCGGCGTAGCCATCGCCAGTCCTCTTTTGTGAATTAAGTGCAATTGAGGCAATGGGGAAATCGCCATCCCAACAAATAATGGTCAAGCTCGAACAATCTTCAGCAGAAAAAAAGTTGAGATGTTGGAGAAAGCCAAGAAAGCAAAGAAAAAGTTGGGTATAATTCATCAAAGTTGTTCAATTATTGGGAAAACCAAGCATTGTGACAAGCAACGGTGATGAAAATGTGAGTAGGGTAGTTCTTAGCAAATTAACACCTGTAAACAAGTGGTGGGAACACCCTTGGGAAAAACAGGAAAAAAGCACCAAGTTGGAATTAACAACTTTGGATAAGTCTTTTCAAGCAGGATAAAAACCTTCAGATTAAGAAATCTTGCAACTGATTCATTAAGCAAGAGGTTTTGAAAGTATGACAATAGCAGTCGGACGCGCACCAGCACAGAGAGGATGGTTTGATTCCGTCGATGACTGGTTAAAGCGCGATCGCTTTGTATTTATTGGTTGGTCAGGATTATTATTGTTCCCTTGTGCTTAT